>CAYSXM010000220.1:0-6850 GCA_964434905.1 uncultured Pirellulales bacterium
TATTACGCGCTCTATGGCGTGTTCGCCAGCAGCCGGTATGCCTTTCCCGGGTCCGAGCAGAAACAAAAAGTGCGTGCGCTGGCGCCGCTCTTACCCGTCGACCAATCGCGGCGTTGCTGGCGTGCCTTCGAACAGCGGACCGCGACCCTGGCAGGTCGCCTGGCCCGGTGCGAACGCCCGGTGCCCACCGCGGTGTTACGATCGCTTGACGACATCGACGGCGATTTCGAGCTGCAAGCCCCGGCCTCTGGCGGAAGCCGGGGCGTGTTGGTTCCCCCCTGGCACTATCAGGGTCAAATCGCCGTGACCACCGCGGCCCAAAGCCCCTTTCACAACCGCTATGCCTCGGGGCGCGTGGGGGTCCATGTCCCCAGTCAGGTCGGCGACTACCGTATTGCCCAAGCACTCTACCCGCGACGCACCCCGGACAACTGCCCGGCGCTGGTGGCGAATCTCGATTTCCGTGTCGCCGCTTCCGCTGGCCACCCCGATCGTGTCCACCGCTTCGCGCTGGGGGCCGCAGGCGAGGCCCCCGCCGTGGAACTGCTGATCTCGTCGGCCGCCGTTTGTTTGCAGCAGGGCACCGCGCGCGACCCGTTGGCCACACTAGAACCCGATCGCTGGTACAACCTGCAACTACGGCTCGATCTGGCCGCGCGCACCCTGTCTGGCCACTTGAGCACGGCCGAAGCCACGACCGATTTCGATCGTCGGAACCTGGCCCCCGGCGGCAAGGTGGCGATCGATCAAGTAGTGTTCGACGCGCTCGGCCCCACGAGTGAACCGTTGCCCGCGATCGAGTTCGACAACCTGTGCGTTGAAGTAACGTCCGACGCACCCGCCGGTTCGGAACCATCGCTCGAGAGCGAACCCGACGACGGTCTCGATTTGGCGGCGCTGCGTGCGCAGTTGGCGGCACAAACCGGGATCGACGGCGACCTGGAGTTACAAGCCGTTGAGACCCCGCCCACGACACCCTGGGGGCCGGGGCCCCACAGCGTGGTGCGCGTGGTGGCCAGCGCGCAAAGCCCACACCACAACCTGTTGCCACCGGGCGTGCAGGGAATCCATCTGCCCAATCGCCAGGAATACGACGGGTTCGGGCAGTCGCTGGCCAAGGTCGCGCCCGACACGCAAGGCCGGTTGTTCGTCGCCTTCGATTTTCGCTGCCAGAGCCACGCCGCGGGTGGAGAGGGTTCTTGGCGCTATTACCTGGGCCAAGGGCCCGGCAACCAGGCGGCGGTCGAGTTGTTCTTTAACGACCAACAGTTCGTGCGCCGCAGTGGGAATGACCACGCCACGGTGGCGCCGCTGGCGATTGGCACCTGGTACCAGGTGCAATTAGCACTGGACCTGCCGGCCAAGACCTATCGGGGACTGCTGGCCTCGACGGCCGGCCAGTGGAAGTTCGAGGGCCAATTTGCCAGCGGCTCGCAGGGGGCGATCGACTATACGTTCATCGACAGCTACGGACACCTGGCCGGCGTGCGGCCGGCGCTCGATGTCGACAATTTTGTGATCGGCACGCAACCGCTGGCGCCGCTCGACGCACCACCGGTTCTGCCGGGCGCCACCCTGGCCGGCCAACGGGCACAGGTCGCCGCGCTGCGCCAACAAATTGCCACCAGCGAACAACAGGCCGATGCCGCAGCGCGCGAACTCGAAATCTTGTTGACCAGCGGGCCCTGCGCTCTGGCCTATGGCATGGCCGAGGGCACGCCACACGATGTTTGTCTGCAGCTTCGCGGCGAACCAGACCAACCTGGCGAACTGGTTCCACGAGGCTTCTTACCCGTTTTGGGCGGAGGTCCGTTGCCCCCGGGAACCCAGGGAAGCGGTCGATTGGAATTGGCCCACTGGTTGACCGACACCTGCCAGCCGCTGACGGCGCGGGTCATCGCCAATCGCATCTGGCAGTGGCATTTTGGCCGCGGGCTGGTCACCACCCCCAACGACCTGGGGGCGCGCGGTCAGTTGCCCACGCATCCCGAACTGCTCGACCACCTGGCGGCGGAGTTTCTGCGCGCGGGTTGGAGCATCAAAGCGCTGCATCGCCTGATTCTCGGTAGCGCGACCTATCAACAGGGGTCGGCGACGGAAGCACCACGGCCCGCGACGGAACACCTCGACGCACGGGGGTTATACGTGGGCTTCGTGCGCCGCCGGTTGGATGCCGAGGAGATACGCGATGCCATGCTGTGGGTCAGCGGCGAGCTCGACACCAGCCCGGCTGGCGGGCATCCGTTTCCTTCGCCGGTGGGGTGGGGCTTCACGCAGCACGCGCCGTTTGGCGCTGTGTACGAGCACCAGCGTCGCGGGGTGTATTTGATGTCGCAACGCATCAAACGGCATCCGCTGTTGGCACTGTTCGACGGTGCCGATCCCAACGCCACGGTGCCCGAGCGGCTAGTGACCACCGTTCCCACCCAGGCCCTGTTTTTTCTCAACGATCCCTTCGTGCATCACCATGCCGAACAATGGGCCGCGCGACTGCTGGCCGCGGAAACCGATCCTTGGCGTAGGATCGAGCAGGCTTGCCAGCAGGCCTTCGGCCGTTCGGCCACGGCCAGCGAACTGATCGATGCCTCGGGTTTTTTGTCGGCCTATCGAGCCGAACTGGCGCGCACCAACACCGACACCAATGCCATCGATCGACAAGCCTGGGCCGCCTGGCTGCGCGGCGTGCTCTCTAGCAACGAGTTCGTGCATGTCGATTAATCCTGCCCGATCGGCCAACGCCAATTTCCGCGGATCGCGGCGCGCCGCCTTGCGCTCGCTGGTCGGGGGTTCGATTCTATGGCCGGGCATGGTTTCGCACCTGTTGGCCGCAGAGACCGGGCCCCAGGCGCCAGCCGATCCGCTCGCTCCGCGACGTGCTCATTTCCCGCCCCGCGCCAACCGTGTCATCCTGCTCTATATGAGTGGCGGCGTGTCCCATGTCGATTCCTGGGATCCCAAACCACACCTCGTGGCGCGCGCCGGGACCACCGTCTCGGTCAACGAGTTTCAAGGCCGCAAGGGGGACTTTCAAATGTTCCTCAAGCGCCCGCAGTGGGATTTTGCTCCTCACGGCCAAAGCGGCATCGAGGTCAGCTCGCTATTTCCGCACCTGGCCCGGCAGGTCGACAACCTGTGCGTTATTCGTTCCCTCCATTCCGACCACACCAACCATTACGAGGCGACGCTCGGAGTTCACACCGGTTCGTTCACCTTTGCGCGGCCGAGCATGGGCGCTTGGGTCAGCTATGGCCTGGGCACCGAGAACCGAAACCTGCCCTCGTTCGTTGTCATTGCGCCTCAAACGCCTTATGCCGGGGGCCAGGTGTGGGGTAGCGATTTCCTGCCCGGCGCACACCAGGGCACACGCGTGCTGCCCGGCGCGGAACCGGTGGCCAACATCGCCCGCCGCGTGGCGAGCCAAGATCTGCAACAATTGGAACTCGACTTCTTGGCCCGCCGCAACGAGCGGCATCTCGCGGCGCGCTCGGGCGACCCGCTTTTGGCCGCGCGCATTCGATCGTTCGAGACGGCCTTCGGCATGCAGGCTGAAATGCCAGAGATCTTCGACCTGTCGCGGGAAACGGCCGCGACCCTGGCGCTCTATGGCCTCGAGCCCGGCAGCACCCAGGGGTTCGGCTGGCAGTGCCTGGTGGCGCGACGGCTGGCCGAACGTGGAGTGCGGTTCGTTGAGCTGATCGACGTCGGTTCTTCCAACAACTGGGACGCGCACGGCGACATGCTCACCCACGCGCCCCTGGCCAAGAATGTCGATCAACCGATCGCGGGCTTGCTGCAAGACCTGAAGCAGCGTGGGCTGCTCGACGACACGCTGGTTGTCTGGACCACCGAGTTCGGACGCACGCCGTTCAATGCCGCCGCCGACGCCAAGGGGCGCGAGCACCATCACTGGGTGTTTTCGTCCTGGTTGGCAGGGGGTGGCGTGAAGCCGGGCCTGGTGCATGGGTCGTCCGACGAATTCGGCATTCGCCCCGCGGAGAACCCGGTGCATGTCCACGATCTGCACGCCACGATCTTGCACCTGCTGGGGCTCGATCACCAGCGCCTGACCTATCGCCACGCCGGGCGCGACTATCGACTAACCGATGTCCACGGCCAGGTGGTGCAATCGCTGTTGGCTTAGCCCAAGCTACGCTACTTGGACCATCGCGTAAGGACCTAGGTGCGCTTTTTGAGGCAAGTCTTTGTTGGATTTGGCGGTATTGGGGCAACGCAACAGAAGACAACGCCAAGACGCAAGAGCGCAAAGAAGAGGGGCGGAAGAGGAACAACAATTCGACTACCGCGGCAGTGGACGAATCTCGCAGCAAGTAGCCGAGGCTAGTTGTTAGTCGGCTCGCGCTGGGCAGCCCAGCCGACGGCACGCACCAGCATCAAACGAAAGTTCGACAAGGCGAAATCGGCTGGGTTTCCCAACGAGGTATAGAACACCCGGTTAGGAGAGTTCCGCAGCCAGGTCACCGGTTCGCGCACCTCGCGCCCCACGATGCCCCCTTCCATCAGCACCTCGACACCAGGGGCCAGCTCGGCGTTCTTATACAGGTGCGACGTCACCTCGGTTCGTTCGAGCCACAACCCCGTCAGGAGCGGGCTGGCACTGCCGGCGGCCGTGCGCTCGACCCAACTGTGCGGCCCCTCGGGCGGCTTATTGCCATAGTGCTGCAAGTAGTGGGCGCCGAGCACATCGCGATCGAATGTTTCCCACCGCGCGTGCCCTGGCATGGCTTCACGATCGAAGGCGTGGCTAGCGGTGCGGATGCCGACCAGGCCGCCACCGCGCGCGAGAAACGCCCGAATACGGTCGAGCTGTTCCGTGCGTGGTGTGCGTCGGCGCACACTTACGATCAACACTTGGGCCGTGTCGAGCGCCTCGAGCCCGGGAAAATCGTGGGGGGCGCCGTCGTCATCCTGGGCCTGGCACACGGTCACCCGAAAACCTTGCGGCTCTAGTTCGGCCTGGGACCAGGCAGGCAAGGTGTGGCGTGTGTCGTATTCGTCTTCACCGATGAGCAGCACCACCGCTGGTCCGGCAGCCACGCACCTGGGCCAGGTGGCCAGCGCGCACCCGGCGCAGACCGTCCACAAGAATACGTGCCGGCGCCGTGGCCGGTTGACCGCCGGCACTTGCTCCGGCGACGGGACCCGTGCAACAACCAGCCAGGAGTCACGATGCATGGCGGGGACCTCGGTGTTTCAACCCGGACATTTCAGGAACGTCGTCGCGAGGCAGCGTAGGTGTTGCGGCGGCCAGGAAAATCGTGATCGGCCCGCACCGAAGGTGGTGAAGGCGTGAGCAGGCGCAAAGGTGGTCGGACACAGCCAACGCGACATCATCGGTTCCGCGGCAGAAGGCTCAGACATCATGCGGTTTCAACGACTTTCGGCGCCGACGGCAGGTGCGTCGATCGGTGCGGCCGGGGCCGGATTTTTTTCGCGGCGCTTGCTAACGCTGTCGCTGTGCCACACCAGCCAGGCCAACGCCGCTAGCCACAGTGCCAGCAGCACACTGGCGGCACCTAGTCGGCCGCGCTGGGCGGCCGTCGGCGCTTGCAGCAACTCCACGGGGGGTTGCCGGGGCGAGTTCCTGGCGGTCGGTTGGTCGGAAACGGCGTGGTGCGCGCCGTCAGGCGCGGCGCGCGCGGCATCGCCGGCGGAAACAGAGTGTGTGCGCGAAGTGCTGGGTCGACGACTCATTCCGGTTCCGGAACGTGGATCTCGTAGCCACGGCGCAGGTTGGTTTCGAAGTCGAACACGTTTTCGAAGTCCTCGCGCCGATCTTGTTTGGTCTTGCGCATTTGGCCGATACGGATCAGGCTGAACACGATCTCGCCGAAGTCGCCGGTATTGAAGACCCCCCAGCTATTGAGCACGCATTTGGCCATCGCCCCAAACTGGTCTTGCGCGTACTGGCGGATGGCCTCGCACAATTCCTGGCCGGTCAAATGACGCTCTTTACCGCGGCGGGCGGCGCGTTGCTCTTCCGTCAGGGTTTGGTCGTCGTCACTTGGCTCGTCTTGCCCCAACCCCAGTACCCGGTGCGCATACTCGAGCGACTCGAACACAAAGGCATATGCCTCGGGTCGGTAGCGCTTGTCACGTTGTAATAGCTGCGCGAGAGGATGCATGGCGAGGAAGGTCTTTGAAAGGATCGAAAGGCCGCGCCGCGGTGCGCTGCCGAATTGGCCGATGGATTGTGGTTGGTCCCTACGCTGAGCCCGAATTATTCCTGAGCGTTCTGCTGCGGAGCCGAACGTGTCGCGTCTGCCGCGTCAAACCGCAATCGCCCCTGATTCACGTATTCACGAATACGCTGCGCGGGCCGATCGCGGTTTTTTTTCAGCCACAACACGTTCGACTCCTCGCGACGAAGTTCATGAATAATCCCGGCTGGGTGTTCCTGGCGGCGCTTAGCCGCTCGACCGAAATGCCCAGGGCTTCCGCGCTCGCCCCGCGGCGAACGGCGCCCCATCAATGTCGATCCGCACCGCCATCTCCTTCCGCTTCGGGCGAGGGCGCGCTGGCCGGCGGTTTACCCGGCCGCGACAAAATGGTGAGCACCTCGTTGGCAGGCATCATCACGCGGCGGCGATCTTCCAGCTCGACCAGCACTTGACCGGCAAGAATCTCCTGGGCCAGCACCTTGGCTCGTCCGCGCGTGGTAACCACCTGGGCGTTAACCGGCGGCAGCTCTTTTTGAAGCGCCTCGTAGGTGTCGTATTCATATCGCAGGCAGCATTTCAACCGGCCGCATCGCCCCGAGATCTTGGTGGGGTCGAGCGTGGCCTTTTGCAGTTTGGCCATTTTCATCGACACCGGGGGCATGGCCGCCAGG
>CAYSXM010000221.1:0-6828 GCA_964434905.1 uncultured Pirellulales bacterium
ACAGACACCCAGCCAGTAACCCGGTCCCGAACACAGCCCCCCCCCCCCCCCGTCAAGAGGGTTGGCAACTTTTGCACTTTTCTCCACGCGCCCCGAACGGATACGAAAGTCCTGGGCGATTGCACATAAACTTGACCAACGCCAGTAATGCAAAAACCACCGCCGAAGTAAAACGCAGCCACCATGAATTCACCAACCGTTCGGTTCCGCCCGCGCGGCCTCGCGCGGGTCGCCATGGCCGTTGCGGCTGCATTCGCAGGGCTGCTAGCCGTACTCTGGCTGGTCGGCCGCTACTTTCCATCAGAAACTCTGCACGGGCCTGGCCAATTGCTTCCTCCCACGGGCACGCTGGCCATCGGCCGCAAGTCGTTTCATTGGGTTGGCGACGAACCCCAATCGCCAGAAGTCGTATCACACGCGTCAGGCGATGTAGCACTAGTGCCCAGCGAAGTCCCCCAAGCGCCAGGCCCCGAACCACGCGCGCGACACGAAGTGATGGTCCACCTCTGGTATCCCGCCCAACCCACCGGTGGCGAAGCCAGAGCGCCCTATATCCCCGGTTTCAAAACGCTGCTGTCGGCCGTGGGCGAGGCAAACCTGCGCAACGCGGCCGAAGCTTCGTACGACGCGCTCTCCTCGGCGCGAACCCACGCCCTGGCCGATGCACCGCTATGCCCCGGCCCCGCGAAATTCCCCGTGGTGCTACTGACGCATGGTCTGCGATTCAACTCGCTGGGTTACAGCATGCTGTGCGAGGATCTGGCCAGCCACGGCTACCTGGTGGTGGCGGTCGACCACCCGGCCACGGCCTTCGCGGTTTTGTTTCCAGACCAGCGCGTGGTGCTGTTCGACGAGCCCGGGTGGACCACACAGCGCACCCCGGCCGAAAACCGGCGCTTCGAGCAACAGCGTGTCGAGTTCTGTGCGCGCGATCTGGTGTTGGTGCTCGACGAACTGGAAAAACTCGAGTCGGGCGAGCATGCCAGCCTGTTCCAGGGCCGCCTCGACATGGCCCGGGTGGGCGTATTCGGCCATTCGTTCGGCGGGCGTGTGGCGGTGCGCGCTTGCCAGCTCGACGGGCGCTTGCGAGCAGGCATTCTGTGCGATGGCTTGGGGCGTGAGTCGGCATTCGCGACCGATTCGAGCGGCCGCACCGTTGCACAACCGATGATGGTGCAGTATGCGCGCCGGGTTCCACTGCAGGGCTGGGCACGCCTCGCGGCGCTGCTGCAAACACCCGGCCGCGACCTGGAAGCCGAACTGCGCGAGACCAGGCAAGCATTTTGCCGGAGCGTGTCGTCGGGCTGCTTCGAAGCGACATTCAACCTGCCCCAGATCGCGCACGAAAGCTTCAGCGACATGCCGCTATTGGAAACCGGGCAGTCTGCCACCACGCACGGCCACCGCCAGCGCGCCATGGAAATTGCTCGCAGCCTGACCAGGGCATTTTTCGACAGGTACCTGCGCGAGCAACCGGCGCCCGTTCTCGATGATCTGCCCTATGGCCACGAGGAAGTCGAGTTGTCGCGGCACACGTTTGCCACGCGCTGAGCAGCGCCGCGGCGTGATGCACGCGGCCCGATTCCGCAGTGCTGCCACCACTTTAGTTGCCCGCTACCACTAGGGCATGGGCGCCGGCGGGGTCTCGGTCGTGGGGGCGGCTGCCGGCGGGGCCGGCTTGGGCAACTGGGGGATCTCATACGGTTGCCCCACCCCGGGCCACGCTTGAGGATCGTCGACAATGGTGCCTAACTCGTCATCGTTCACCTCGGGTCCACAGCCAGCCGCGCAGCAGGCCAGCCAGGCGCCCGTCAGCAATGCCGCTCGTACGATGCGGCCTCGGCGCTGATACGAATTCAGCATTGAAGGAAGTCTTTCAGTGGTTCGAAGGCGCGTGGATCATTCAGTATTATCACAGGGCACGCCACTGGCTGCCTTGGCGTGGCTTCCCGACCGTGCAAGCAAGTGGGTATGCTGCGCGAACCGGTGACTGTGTTGCCCGGCACATTTTGAACCAAGAACGCCCGTTTGCCAATCGGGCAGTTCGACCACATCCTCGCCGCTGGCGGAATCACACCGCACATGCCTGCCCCCGACGTTTCCAAGCCCTACGATCAGACGGCGTTGACCCACGCGATCAAGGAGCACGCGCGGAGCGAGGGCTTTGTGTTGGCGGGCGTGTGTCCGGCCGTGGCGCCGCCAGGGCTAGCGCGATTTCAGGCATGGCTCGCCGCAGGCATGGCAGGGACGATGCACTATTTCGATTCGCGGCGCGCGGCATACGAGCATCCGAGCCACGTATTGGCCGGCGCGCGCAGCATGGTGATCCTGGCGTTGCCCTACGCTTCGAGCGACCCAGCCGATATCGAGCCTGGCCAGGGGCGCGTGGCTCGCTATGCCTGGAACGCCGACTATCATCTGGTGGTTCGCGCCCGTCTGAATCGGCTGGTACAGGCGCTGAAACATCTGTACCCCTCGGCCCAGGCACGCGGCGTGGTCGACACTGCCCCGCTGTTGGAGCGCGAATTCGCGCAAATGGCCGGCCTGGGTTGGGTCGGCAAAAACACGCTGTTGCTCAACCGCCTATGGGGCAGTTGGTTTTTTCTGGCGGTACTATTGACCGATGTCGAGCTCGACTACGACGAACCGTTCAGATCGGATCATTGCGGCACCTGCCGCGCCTGTCTCGATGCCTGCCCCACCCAGGCGTTTCCCCAGCCCTATGTGCTCGACGCCCGGCGCTGCATCAGCTATCTCACCATTGAATTGCGCGGAGAGATTCCCACCGAGCTGCGTGCGGGCTTGGGCAACTGGGCATTTGGCTGCGACATTTGCCAGGAGGTGTGCCCCTGGAACCGTCAGGTGCCACCCGCGGCCAGCGCGGAGTTTGCGCCCGTACCCGATCGCGATCCCTTGGAATTGGCCCAATTGTTCACGCTCGAGGAAAGCGCATTCCGCTCGCGATTTCGTCACACGCCGCTGTGGAGGCCCCGCCGCCGCGGCATGCTGCGCAACGCCGCGTTGGTGTTGGGCAACCAACGACATCGCCAGACAGTGCCAGCATTGATTCTGGGGTTGAGCGACAGCGAATCGGTGGTTCGGGGCGCGTGCGCTTGGGCGCTGGGCCAAATGATTGAAGAGCCAGCGGCGAAGCGCGCGCTCGCGCAACGACTCGCTCACGAGACCGATCAGGAAGTGGCCGGAGAAATTGCTCGCGCGCTGGCCCTGGCGCCCGAAGTGCCACCGTGCTGAAGTCCCCCTCGCCAGCATCGCGGGAGCAAACCAAAAAGGGCGCTACGCGACGCACAATACACCGGCGTCACGGGTCAGCCTGCCTCGGCGCACGATTCCGCCCCCTCTGCGGTTTCGTCTACCCCGTCTGGATATCGGCCAGGCCTGTCCGTGGCGTACCACTGTTCGAGGACGTGGCGCCATTGACCAGGCTGCGAGACCGCAATAAACGCGTTGCGGACCGCCAAACCATCTGGGTGTAGCCGCGCGTATTTGATGCCGAACTTGCGCATGGTGCGGCCACAAAGTTCCGGCCCATATAGTTCTTCGGCCAATTGATAGTGCTGGGCAATCACCGCCCGCTGCTCGAACACCGTCGGTGGTAACGGCAGCGGCTCGCCGGCCGCCAGCGCTCGAGCTTGGCTGAAAATCCAGGGATTGCCGATGGCGCCACGCGCGGCCGTCACACCGTCGACCCCGGTTTGCCTGAGCATGTCGAGGCACGCCTGAGCCGAGAATAGATCGCCGCTGCCCAACACGACCCGCGCGCCGGCCAGTTGTTTGGCTTCCTGTAGAAACGACCACTGGCTGGGGCCCACATAGCGTTGCGCCACAGTGCGGCCGTGAACGGTAATGGCCGCGACCCCCCGCGCGTAGGCGCCCTCGAAGATTTCGAGGAACCTGTCGCGGCTCTGAGAGCTGTCGTCGATACCTCGCCGCATTTTAACGGTCACCGGCACTTCAGGCGGAACCGCCTCGCGTACGCGGGCCACGATTTCAAGTGCCGTTTCCGGCTGGCCCAGCAAGAAGCCGCCCCGGCAGCGACCCAGCACTTTCTTGACCGGGCAGCCGAAATTGATATCGATCACATCAAACCCGGCCTCGACCAGAGTCTTTGCAGCCGGAGCGAACTCTTCCGGCCGGCTGCCCATCAATTGCCCGCCCACCGGGTGATCTTCATCGCTGACGCGAAGCAGTCGGCGGTTCTTGCGATTGATGCGGACCACCAGTTGATCGAGCAGCACTTCGCACAAGGTATAGGCAGCGCCGTGGCGCCGAGCCATGACCCGCATCGCCCAATCGCTGTATCCCGAAAGTGCCGCCTGCACCACTGGAAAGCCCACCACGACGTTTCCCAAGCACAGGGGACGAAGGGGGCAAGATTCAACAGCGGCATTCATTCAACCGATTCTGGGTCCCCTGTACCCACCAGGTCAAGCCGGCCGGCACCCGGGCGATGTCAAACCAGCTTTCGGCGCGGACCGCTATATCGCAGGCCACTATCGCACGCTGGGTTGACACCCTGTGCCGGACCGATAGAATCCCAGTGAAGTTGGCGCAACCGCTGTAGCGGCATTGCTTTGCGGCATACGGCCTGGCAGTACAGAACGCAGTCGGTGAACTGCGGCAACAGCCATCGCCTTCTGCGGTCGTCTTGTCCCAGGGGCTCCGATCGGCGGCGTTTGCAGATTCACCGCGCACTACCGGTCGTAGCCCGAACAGCCAGTCATCGTTTCCGCGGCACCCGCCAAACGCGAGCAATATCTGTGCAGGCCAAGCTGGGCAAATGGGGAGTTGGCGCGTTGCCTCCGGGCCCGTAGGAGATGTGCCGCCATGAAATGCCAGAAGTGCGACAAGACCGCCACGTTCCACATTACGGAGCTTACCGGCGGCAAGCCCCAGGAACTGCACCTTTGCGAGGACCACGCCCGAGACTACCTCAGCCAGGACACTAGCGAAGGCACTCCGCCCAGCTTGGCCGGCATGTTGGCCCAGCAGTTGGTGGGGCAAACCGAGGCCGATTTGAATCGGCTCGACCAGCGTGCTTGCCCCGTGTGCGGGATCACCTTCTACGAGTTTCGCAACCAGGGCCGACTGGGGTGCCCACACGATTACGTGTTCTTTCAGAAGGAATTGCAACCGCTGATTTTGAATGTGCATGGCGAAACCGAGCACGTGGGCAAGCGACCGGCCCGCGCCGTGACCGATACCGATCAGCGAACCGACCTGATTCGTTTGCGCCGGGAAATGAAGGACGCCGTGGCTGCGGAAAATTACGAACAAGCGTCGCGGATTCGCGACGAAATACGCCGCATCGAGGGATCGACCGAATAACGGCCACCTTGAGCCGGCCAGCGACGTGAGACGCGAAGTGGACATCAACGCCTTGGTCAGCCGGTGCGGCGAATGGTTGCGCGGCTCGGGACCCGATGCCGATATCGTCATGAGCAGCCGCATTCGGCTGGCGCGCAACCTGGCCGACTTTCCCTTTGCGAGCAGGGCTAGTGAGCAAGACCGCGCGGAAATCGACCGCACGCTGCGCGAGTATCTGCTGCAATTGCCGTTACCGGTAGAGGTCGATTACGTCGACGTCGGCAAGTTGCCCCCGCTCGATCGCCAGTTTCTGGTCGAACGTCAATTGATCAGCCGTGAGCACGCCGACGGCAGCGGGGCGCGGGGCGTGGTGTTCGATCGCGGCGAGCAAGTAAGTCTGATGATCAACGAGGAAGATCATCTGCGCATTCAGGTGATGCACAGCGGGCTGGATCTTGAAGCCTGCTGGGAGCAAATCGACGGCGTCGACAACCTGATCGAGCAGCAAGCCCGATATGCCTTCAATGATAAGCTGGGCTACCTCACCGCCTGCCCCACCAACGTGGGCACCGGCATGCGAGTCAGCGTGCTGATGCACCTTCCGGCCCTGGTGCTGACCAAACAAATCGACAAGCTCTTTCGCTCCCTGCAAAAAATCCACCTGGCGGTCCGCGGCCTGTACGGCGAAGGGTCGCAGGCCATGGGGGATTTTTATCAGATTTCCAACCAGATTACGTTGGGACGCAAGGAGCAGGAACTGGTGCGCCAGGTCGGCGATGTCGCGCCGGAAATTATTCGCTACGAACGCGAAGCCAGGGCCGCGCTTCAACGCGAAAGCCCCGACGCGCTGCACGACCGCGTCAGCCGCGCCTTTGGCACGTTGCGCGCGGCGCAAACCATTAGTACCGAAGAGACCATGCACCTGCTCTCCAGCGTGCGCATGGGGGTCAACCTACGCCTCATCGAAGGGCTCGACGTCGCCTCAGTCAACCGGGTGTTCATCAACACCCAGCCGGCTCATTTGCAGAAGATCAAGGGCGAAACGTTGGACACCTCCACTCGAAATGTCGAACGCGCACGCTATTTGCGGCAACATCTCGAGCGTTCCGACGGCACGCCTGGGCACGCCGAGAAGAATTAGCGATCTTCCAGCGATGGGACCAGCTTGCCTGCTCCCCGACGGGGCCCGAGGCGCCGCACGGTTTCTGCCTGGCTGCGCGCACGGATGCCGCATTGCTGCGCGTGCAGACGCGCGTGCCCCAAGAACGCCGCGAGGGAGCCTGCTAGCGGCCCCTCGAATTCTTCAACGGACCGCTAGGCCAAGGCGTCGTACGAGCCGCCCGAGGTTGTTGATCGGCTGGCCGCCACGGCTTGTTCCAACAGTTTGTTCAGGGAATCGCCCTGGGTCCGTGTCGCGTCGAGCTGCTTTTTCAACACGGCGATACTGATTTCAAACGACAGCGCATCGTTGGCCGCCGCTCCAGTTCCGCAAGCTGCTCCCAC
>CAYSXM010000222.1:0-6824 GCA_964434905.1 uncultured Pirellulales bacterium
TCGGCGCCATCGGGAACCTTGCCGTTGTTGCCGCCGCCGGTAATGAACAAGAACGCCGTGTCGTACAGCACCTCGCTGGGCCGGCACACATTGACAAAGTGCTGCCACACCGGTCGATCGACCTCGGGTGTGGCGCGCCACGTTTGCGACTTCATGTCCACAATTTGCGTCGTCACCCCCTCGCCCTCGAGCGTCTTCACCACTTCCCAGGCAAACGTGGCGTCGGGTTGCGCCACGTACCGATCGAGCGATGTTTCAGGCGTGGCCAGGTCGGCCCCGCGCGCCGCGGCGCCGAGCCCTTCCACCATGCCTCCCGCAACCAACATCAGGAGTATGAAACGCCGAATACGCGAGCGCATGAGAATCCTCTTCCGTTGGATAGTCGAATTCGACCGGCGCTGGCGAAGCACACGGCGCGGCCGGACGGGGTGGTCGGAAACCCCGAATACTCCGGGGTAAAGGGTCGAGGCTAAACGCCAACCACGCCGGGTGCAACCGGTTTAGCAACCCGTTGAAGAATTCGACTCGCTCGGTCATCGCCAGGATGCGCTGGCAAAATAGCGACCCAAGTCGTTATTTTGCGAGCCACGCGGAGCTGTGCTCCGCGCCTGGCCCGGTCTTACCCCCGGGTGTGGGGTGATGTTAGCGGCCAAAATCGCCTCGATTCCTCCGGTTCCGGCAAGTGTTCGTGGGGCCAATCGCCCCTCGAAGGCACAGGCCCCAGGGCGGTTCTAGAACGCGTGTTGGTGGCTCGTGCGTCCCCGTCCGGCTACAGTGAATACCGGACATTTTCCCGGGGGAACGATACGGTGATACGATCTCGCTGGAACAGGGCGGGCGGCGTGGTTCTGGCAGCCTTGGTTGTGCTGTGCCAGGCGGCCGAACTCGTCGCTAGCTCGCTGGCAATTGTGCCCGAGCGAATTGAACTTGCGGCGCGCGAGCTACCGCAGCGGCTGCTGGTGGTCGATTGGCAAGACGGGCAAAGCCTGGGGCCGGTTGCTGAAACCGTCGTCTGGACCTCCAGCGACCCCCAGGTGGTCGTGGTCGAACAACAGCAGGCCGTGGCCACCGGCAATGGCCAAGCCACGCTCACGGCCCAGGTGGGCGACCGCTGGGCTAGCGTCGCCGTGCGTGTGGCCGGGCTGGACGCCGATTTCCACTGGAGCTTCCGCAATCACGTCGAGTCGGTGTTGACCAAGGCAGGGTGCAACTCGGGTGCCTGCCACGGCGCCGCGGCTGGCAAGAACGGTTTTCGCTTGTCGCTGCGAGCGTACGACCCCGAGGGAGACTTCCTGTCGCTCTCGCGGCAGGCGCGCGGACGACGCGTGGTGCCGGCCGACCCGGGCCGCAGCCTGCTGCTGACCAAGCCAACCGGTGCGGTGCCACACCGCGGTGGAGTGCGGCTAGCGGTGGGCGGACGCGATTATCAGTTGCTGGCCGATTGGATCGCGGCGGGCGCCGCGCCCCCCAAGGCAGACGACCCCCGACTGGAATCGCTGGATATTCTGCCGCGCCGCAGCCGGCTCAAGCCGGGCCAATCGCAACCCCTGGTGGTGCAAGCGCGGTTCAGCGACGGGCGTGTCGAGGATGTCACCTCCTGGGCCAAGTTCACCGCGGCCAATTCCTCCGTGGCTGAAGTCAACGACCAGGGGGTGGTCCAAGTCGTCGGCGCCGGCGAGGGAGCCGTCACCGCCTGGTATCTCAGCCGCGTGGTGACGGCCACGGTGGCGGTGCCCTTCGCCAACGACGTGCCGGCCCAGCGCTTTGCCGCCGAACCGCGCCACAACCTGATCGACGAACACGTGCTGGCCAAACTGGCAGAGTTGCGCTTGCCCCCTTCGCCGGCTGCCGACGACAGCACCTTGATTCGCCGGGCCTACCTCGACACGCTGGGGGTGCTGCCGACTCGCCAGGAGACCGAGGCGTTCTTGACCGACACGGCCGCCGACAAGCGCGACAGGTTGATCGACGCGCTGTTGGCCCGACCCGAACTGGTCGACTATTGGACCTATCGATGGTCCGACCTGCTGTTGGTCACCAGCGAGCGGTTACCGCCAGCGGCCATGTGGTCGTATCACCACTGGGTGCGCAACCAGGTAGCGGCCAATACTCCCTGGAACAAGGTAGCCCAGCAACTACTGACCGCCACGGGCAGCACGCTCGAGCAGGGGGCAGCAAACTTTTATCTGCTGCACCCCGACCCCTTGGACTTGGCCGAAACTACCACCGTGGCCTTTCTGGGCATGTCGATCAACTGCGCGCGGTGCCACAATCACCCCCTCGAGAAATGGACCAACGACCAGTACTTCGCCATGGCCAACCTGTTCGCCCAGGTGCGAACGAAAAACACTGCAGGCGACGCGCAGCAGGTGGTGTTCGACGCGCGCGAAGGCGATGTGGTGCAGCCGCTGCGCGGTCGCCCCCAGGTTCCCGCCCCGTTGGATGCGCCACCGCTGGCCGGGGGAGATGCCGTGGCACGCCGCGTGCATCTGGCAAACTGGCTCACCGCGCCAGACAACCCGTACTTCGCCCGAGCGATTGTGAACCGGGTGTGGGCCAACTTTTTCGCCGTGGGGTTGGTGGAACCGGTCGACGACATGCGGCTGAGCAACCCGGCCAGCAACGAGGCTCTGCTAACGGCCTTGTCGGCCTGGCTGGTCGAGAACGGTTACGACCTGCGGAAGTTCATGCGCTTGATACTCACCTCGGCAACTTACCAGCGCTCGAGCCAGAGCCTGCCGGAAAACGCAGCCGACGAGCGGTTCTATTCTCGCTACTACCCCCGGCGGCTGATGGCCGAGGTGCTGTTGGACGCCGTGTCGCAGGTGACGC
Source organism: uncultured Pirellulales bacterium (assembly GCA_964434905.1). Taxonomy (GTDB): domain Bacteria; phylum Planctomycetota; class Planctomycetia; order Pirellulales; family CAYNRE01; genus CAYSXM01. The sequence continues at coordinate 2,833 of CAYSXM010000222.1, forward strand.
AGGTACCTACCGAGTTTCCCGGCTATCCGGCCGGTTGGCGGGCGCTCCAACTGCCCGACTCGAATGTGGCATCGTATTTCTTAAAGACCTTCGGTCGCCCCGATCGGGCGATTACCTGCGAATGTGAACGCACCGCGGAACCGAGCATGGTGCAGGTGCTACACCTGGCCAATGGCGACGTGCTGAACAAGAAACTGGCCGCGCCGGGAAATCGCCTGGAACAACTGGCTGCGGTCGGGACGGGAACGGCTGCTTGGCTCGACGAAGCCATGGGGACCGCGCTGTGCCGGCCCCCCACTGCCGCCGAGCGCGCCCAATTGGGCGAGGTGCTCGCCACGATCGAACCGGACCAGCGCCGCGCGGCGCTCGAGGACCTGTACTGGGGCATCTTCAGTAGCAAAGAGTTCCTGTTCAACCACTAGGGCCGCCAGACGCACTCCCGCACTCCGTAGCGCTCCGTCAGCGTGACCGCCAGACCGGCGCCCCCCGCAGGGGGCGCGTCAGCCAGGAAAGCCATCATGCAGAATGCCGCTCCTACCTGGATTGCCCGGCCGATACCAAACGGCGCGGTGACCTGGTCAACGGTCGTGGCGTTGTCCTGCGCAGGGCTGTTGCTCCTAAGCGATAGCGGTCGCCTCGCGCGCGCCGACGAGGCTCCGCCCGCCGTCACCGCGGCACCTGCCGCGCCAGACTATGCGGCGGTGGATGCCATTTTTCGGAAGTACTGCCTGGGTTGTCATGGCGCGACCGACCCCGAGGCGGGGCTCTCGCTGGCCAGCCACGCATCGCTGTCGGCCGGTGGCCAGCACGGCGCGGCGATCGCGCCGGGGCGTGCGGGCGATAGCCGCCTGGTGCGTCTGCTGCGCGGCCCCGACGAACCCCGCATGCCGCCGGCCGACAACGAAGCGCCCACCGCCGAGGAAATCGCGCTCATGGCCGCTTGGATCGACGCTGGCGCTGCCGGGCCCGATGGCGCCCCGCCCGACCCGACCTTGCTGGTCACGCCGCGGATCGCCCCACGCGGTCAGGTGCGCCAAGCCTGGAACGCCGCCGCCTGGAGCGCCGATGGTCAATGGATCGCGCTCGGTGGCGCGGCGGGCGTGCGGGTGTTTTCCGCCACCGATCGCACGGAGCGCGCCCGCTGGACCACGGCCCGGGGGACCGTTACCGACGTGCGCTTTTCCGACGACAGCCAACGCCTAGTGGCTGCGGCGGGCGAACCTGGCTTGTTCGGCGAGGCGGTGCTTTGGGACCTGGACTCGACCACCGAGGCGCGGCGCTTCGTGGGCCACGCCGACAGCCTGTATGCCGCGGCGCTGTCGCCCGACGGAACGCGCCTGGCCACGGCCTCGTACGATGCTCAAGTGCTGGTTTGGGATACGGCAACAGGCCAGGTGGTGACCACCATTGCCGGCCATTCGGGCGCGGTCTTCGACGTGGCGTTCAGCCCCCAGGGTCGGTGGCTGGCCACGTCGAGCGCCGATCGCACAGTGAAACTGTGGGACGCCGCGACCGGCGCGCGGCTTGATACGTTCGGCCAGGCACTCAAGGAATCGTACAGCCTGGCCTTCAGTCCCGATGGCCGCCGCTTGGCCGCGGGCGGCGCCGACAACCGGTTGCGGATCTGGGAGATCAGCCCCACTGCCGCCGAGGGGACCAACCCGCTCTTGGTCTCTCGGTTCGCGCATCAAGGTTCGCTGCTGCGCATGGCCTATGCACGCGGGGGCCAACTGCTGGCCACCACCGCCGACGATGGCACCGTGCGGCTGTGGAATCCGGCCGATGCCAGCGAGTTGCGTGCGTTGGAAACCCAGCCCGACTGGCCCACCGCGTTGGCCGTGGCCCCCGACGGCAGCCAGTTGATTGTAGGTCGACAAGACGGCAGCTACGCGATTTATCAAACGTCCGATGGCCACGTGGTGCCGCCCCCCAAGCCAGAGCTGACCGCGGCCCGCCCTCGCGGCGCCCAGCGCGGTGCGTCGACCAGTTTGCGCTTGTCTGGCAAAGCCCTCGTCGACGTCGAACGGGTCGAGGCCAACTTGCCTGGTGTGTCTGCCACACTTGGAACCGGCGCGCCGTCCGTGGTGAACGAACTCGTGATTCAACTGGCGGTGCCGGCCGAACTAGCGGCCGATGCGGTCGAGTTGAAGGTGGTTACACCAGGCGGAACCAGCAACACGCTACGCCTGGTGCTCGATGAATTGCCGCAAGTTGCCGAGCCCGACACCTCGGGCGGCACTACGGCCGTGGCCTTGCCTTGGGGCCAGGGGCTATGGGGTCGGCTGGCCGTGCCAGGCGAGAAAGATCGCTTCGCGTTTGAGGGCCGTGGGGGGCAAACGGTGGTGGCCGAGCTGACCGCGCAGAGCCTGGGCTCGAAGCTCGATGGCGTGCTGACGCTATTCGACCCGGCCGGCCAATGGCTGGCGGCCAGCAACGACTATGAAGGCCAGCCCGACCCGCTGTTGGCGCACACTCTGCCGGCCGATGGCACCTACACGCTCGAGGTCAGCGATCTGGCGCTGGCGGGCTCGGGTGACCACGACTATCGATTGACGGTGTGCGATTTTCCGTACGTCACCGGCGTGTTTCCGCTGAGCGTGCCGCCATCGGCCGAAGCGGTGCTCGACCTGGCTGGCTTCAACCTGCCCGCGCCGGCCCAGGTGCGCGTGACCGCAGGCGCCCAGGGGCAGGTGCCGGTGCCGCTCGACCGCCGTGCGTGGCGCGCGCGGCGCCCCCTCGAGGTCGCAGTGGGCCAGTGGCCCGAATCGCGCGAGGTCGAGCCCAACGACACCCCGCAGCAGGCCGTGCCGGTCAGCGTGCCGGGCACCCTGGCGGGGCGCATCGCCGCCAGGAACGCTGCCGGCGACGTCGACCTGTTTCGCTTCGCCGCCCGCGAGGGCGAAACGCTAACAATCGAAACCGATGCCGCGCGGCGTGGCTCGCCGATCGATACCCGAATCGAAGTGCTCGATACGGCCGGGCACTCGGTGCCGCGGCTGCTGTTGGCCGCCGTGCGCGACAGCGCGATTACCTTCCGGGGGATCAATTCGGTGGCGGCCGACGTGCGGTTGACCAACTGGGAAGAAATGGAACTCAACCAGATGGTCTATTTCCAGGGGGAGGTCTGCAAGCTGTTCCGGCTGCCGCAAGGGCCCGACTCGGGCTTCTTGCTGTATAGCTGGCAGGGCAATCGGGTGGCGTTCTTCGACACCAGCCCCACGACCCACGCGCTCGACGAGCCGGCCTATGTTGTCGAACCCCACGCGCTGGGCACGCAACCGACGGCCAACGGCCTGCCGGTGTTCACGGTGATGTATGCGAACGACGACGACGGCGAGCGCCGTTTGGGGCGCGATTCGCGACTGCTGTTCACGGCGCCCGCCACCGCCGAGTACTTGGTTCGCGTGAGCGATGTGCGCGGCCTGGCCGGTCCGCAGTTTGCCTATCGCTTGACCATTCGCCCCGCACGCCCCGATTTCACCGTGTCGATCGCTGGAATGAACCCCACGGTCCATCTCGGCGGTGGTCGCGGCGTGACGTTTTCGGCCGAACGAAGCGATGGGTTCGAGGGGCCGATTCACATCGATATTGCGGGGCTGCCCGCTCCGCTGCGCATTTCCAGCCCGGTGACCATTCTGGCGGGACAATCGTCGGCCGCCGCGGTGATCGATGCACCGGCCGACGCCGTGCAGCCGGAAGACGCGGCCTTCGCGGCGGTTCAAGTAACTGCCACGGCCCAGGTGGCCGGCGCGACGGTGCAAAAACCGCTCGGCGGCGTGGGCGTGGTCAAACTGTCGCCCCAGAGCAAACTGCTGGTCCACCTGGAGCCCGCCGAAGTGCTGATGGCGCCGGGGCAAACGGTCGCCGCGCGGCTGCGTGTCGAGCGGCGCGGATTCGACGGAGCCATCTCCTTCGAGGCTGCCAACCTGCCCCACGGTGTGTATGTCGACAACATCGGCCTCAACGGGGTGCTGATACCCGAGGGGCAATCT
>CAYSXM010000223.1:0-6813 GCA_964434905.1 uncultured Pirellulales bacterium
GTCCCGATTCTCGAGATCATGACGTTCAATCCCACGGTGCGGAAGCTGGTGCTGCAGCACATGGACGAAAAGTTGGGCGACGCGATTCGGATGTGCGCTTCGGAAGGTATGCAAGATTTCACCATGAGTTTGAGAGAATTGGTGGAGAAGGAACTCATCGACCGCGCCACGGCGTTTGAGGTCGCGCCCAACGTGGAAGCCTTGAAAATGGCGCTCAAGGGTATATCGGTGAAGGCTCCTGGGATTCTCTGATGCGGCGTTGGCTTTCGGTGTTGGCAACGGGAATCGGCGTGCTGCACGTCGGCGGCGCGGTGGCCTGCGCGCAGACCACCGGCCATTGGCCCCCCGTTCCCTTCGAGCGCGGTCCTGGCTTGTACCTGAACTGGTTCAAGCTAGTGATCGGCTGGCTGGTGTTCTTGATTTGGGTAGCCACTTGCGACTGGGCCAGTACCGATTGCCAGCGCCATCGGTTGGCGCACCAGCGTTGGAATGGGCTGTTGGTTTTTCCATTTCTGGCGCTGTTTGTTGCCTCGTGGTGGATTCCAATTTATTGGGTCAGCCTGCCGCTTTTGCTGCTGGCACACTATGTGCCGTTGGGGTTGTACGTTCAGGCCCGCAATGCCAAGGTGGAAATGCACGAACGGGTGATGACCAGCGATCACCTGCGGTTCCTGATCGCCGAGCGATTGAACTCCATCGGCTTTAGTATTGAGGTGGAACGCAAGCTGGCACACGAGTTGGGGCCACCGTTGCAATTGTTGCCGGCCGGAGGCGCGACCGAGCGCGACGACGCCGCGCACCTGATCTTGGCGCACCAGTCGCCGGGTTTTGTAGCCGCGCGCGAATTGTTGTCCGACGCATTGGCCAACCGGGCCGATGCCGTGATGTTGGAGTTCTCGGCCCAAGAGGTCGCAGTGCGCTACCAGGTCGATGGCGTTTGGCACAATGGCGAGGCACGCGACCGCGAAAGCGGCGACGCGATCTTGTTCGTGCTCAAAACCCTGGCCTCGCTCAATGCCGGGGAGCGCCGGCTTCGTCAGCAGGGCACGGTCAAGGCCACGGTAGAGAAAACCAAATACAATTGCCGATTCAGTTCGCAAGGTACCAAGACGGGCGAACGGGCCGTATTGCAGTTCGACGACGGGGTGATGCGATTCAAGAAAATCGCTGACCTGGGACTGAGGGAAAAGCTCCAAGAACAACTTCAAGAACGCCTGCAGGCGTCGCGTGGCCTGGTGCTGGTGGCGACGCTGCCGGCCGGGGGCTTTACCACTACCTTCGACGCGGTGGTGAACTCGACCGACCGCTTCATTCGCAGCTTTATCGGCCTGGAAGAGTTCGGCTACAAGGAACGATTCGTCGAGAATGTTCCCGTCGAAACCTACGACCCTGCCAAAGCCGAATCGCCCGCCACGATCATGACCCGGGTGGCGCGGATGTATCCCGACGCGCTGGTCAGTCGTAACCTGCCCGACGGCGCGAGCGTCGATGCCCTGTGCGCCCAGGCCTCGGATAAGCGGATGGTTATCGCCGGGCTGCGCGCCCGAGATGCCGTCGAGGCGGTGCTCCGCGTGCAATCGCTGGGGGGCGATGCTACGCTGCTGGCCAACACGCTGTCGGGCGTGCTTTATAGTCGGATGATTCGGAAGTTGTGCGAGACCTGTCGCGAGGCGTATCCGCCTCCTCCGCAAATCCTCAAACAAATGGGGTTGCCGCCGGGGCGGATCGAGGCCTTTTATCGGCCCCCCACACAGCCCGAAAAGCCTTGCGAGAAGTGCAACGGCATCGGCTACCTGGGACGCACGGCGATTTTCGAATTGTTGGTTCCTAACGACGAGTTTCGTCAGGCGTTGCTGCAAACACCCCGCGGCGACGCGTTGCGCCTTGCCGCGCGCAAGACGGGCATGCGCACGTTGCAGGAAGAGGGGCTTTTGCTGGTGGCCAAGGGGGTAACCTCGGTCGACGAATTGGTCCGTGTCCTCAAGGAAGGTTCCGGCGGTTGAATCCGGAATCGACCCGCAACTGGGAAACCTAGTTACCATGGCGTTCTTGTTCACTGTGGCTCTGTTGGCCGTATTGTTCGCGGTCGTGGCATCGCTCAGCCAAGAAGGTCTGTGGAGCAACGCGATCACGCTGGTGAACCTGGTCACCAGCGCGCTGTTGGCGACGAACTTTTTCGAACTATTGTCCAAGTTCTTCTTGGACAATGTCCCCAGCGCGGAATACTTCGCCGACTTCCTCTCGATTTGGTTATTGTTTGCCGTGCTGATGGCGTTGTTCAGCACCGCCACGCAGCAGGTTTCCAAAGTCCGCGTGAAATTCGTCAAACAGCTCGATATCGCCGGCGGCTGGCTGTTGGCCTTTGCGGCGGCGTGGGTCACGCTCTGTTTTCTCACAATGACCCTGCACATGGCGCCCTTGGCCCGCGATTTCATGTGGGGGGGCTTCGTGGCAGAGGAGCCCATGTTCTTTCGTCTGGCGCCCGACCGGCGCTGGTTGGCCTATGTGCAACTGGCCTCGCGTGGGCCGTTTTGTCGTACTCCCGCCGCGGACGATCCTGAGGATAACTACTGGTTCGATCCACAGGGCAAGTTCATGCCGATGTACGCAGGTCGCCGAGAGGCGTACGAGGCAACTGATACGTTCACCGGCTTGGGCCATGCTTCTTGAGTGTGGCCACTTTCATAGGGCCGTGGGGGGCGCGCACTCAGAGCGATCCCCCGGGTGGCAATTTGCCGGTACCGGCATGGCACCGGGTTGCTGCCGTGATGCCCGGCAAGTGAGGTAATCACTGGTAGCGCCAAGCGTCGATCGCCTGGGGCTAACCCAAGTGACGCTACTTGGACCATGGCGTAAGGACTTGGGTGCGCTTTTTGGGGGCAAGTCTGCACTACATTTGGTCGGATTCGGGCAACTCAACGGAAGTGAACGCAAAGGAAGTGAACGCAACGGAAGTGAACGCAAAGGCGCAAAGCAGAAGTGCGGAAGCGGAACGACAATTCCCTGTGTCTTGACCCTGGGCGTCAATCGTCTGGGGCCAAGCCGAACGAAGACGAGACGTGCGCGAGGGGGGTAGGTCGCCCCGGTACGCCGCAGGCCAGATTCTTCGCCGGGCTTATCGCGACGACTTGAGTGAGCGATGGCTGGCGTCGGACCGCGAACGGGTTTCACCCGTTCTCAGCGGGTCTTTCGAATCGCGGTCGGAGACGTGCGGCAACTGCACGATTTGCCCTTCTTCGGCGGTTTCCTCGGCGACGTGTTCGGCAGTCACGGCTTGCTTGGCGTGGGTTGTGGGTGCCTCGGGTAGGCGTCCTTCGCGCCGCGCCTGGCGATTGCGCCACTGAACAAACGGTTGGCAGAGCCAGCCACAGGGACCGGCCAGCAGTGCCGGCAGCAGAACCAGGTTGCCGATCATCGAGGCCGTGAGCAGCGTGACCATCAGCATGCCGAAGCGCTGGGTCGGGGTGAACGGGCTTAAGGAGAAAATCGAGAGGCCCAGACCGATGACCCCCCAGCTTTGGTACATCGGACGCGCGCAGTCCTTGTAGGCCAGCATGACCGCTTCTTGCCGGGTCATGCCTTGGCTGATGCCACGGCGGAACCACAGCAGGAAGTGCACCACGTCGTCGACTGTCACGCCTAGGGCTACGCAGGGTGGCATGACCGTACCCACATCGACCACCACGCCACACCAGCCCATGATGCCGAACACCACGATGGCGGGAAAGACGGCGGGCAGCAGCACGACGACGCCGGCGCCCAGGTCGCGGACCATCAGCATCAGCACGATGATCACCAAGGCGATGTCTTGCTGAAAGCCAGAGATCATGCCGGAGAACAGCTCGCGCTGCGACTTGTCGACCAATGGTACCAGCCCGGTATAGGTCACGCTCAGGCCTTGGACACCCTTGGCCCGCTGGGCTTCGAGAATTGGCTCGACTCGACCTTGAAAGGTGGTAATCAATTGTCCGTAGTCGATATCTGGCAGAGCGCCGACGCGGGCGCTGATGCGCCAAACTTCCTCGGTTTTGTCCTCGCTAAGCTGGTCATTGGCGACCAATTCGCCGCGATGTTTTTCCAGTTGACGGTTGTAGACATCGTGCAGCCGGCGTTTGGAATCTCCGAGCAGCACGCGGCCCAGGCCCGACACCTTGGGGGGCTGTTTGGGTTTCGGAGCAAAAGTAGCGGCCGACATCACGCTGCCCACCCTGGCCGGGGGCAAGCCTGGCAGGGTTTGGGCCATCTCCACGTCGCGCAGCGAGTCTTCGACCTGGCGCGTAAGTTCCAGGCGATCGACCATATCGAGCTGGCACTCTCCTTTTTTGAATCGCAGCACCACCTCCATGGGAATCAGGGGGCCGATTTTCTCTTCCAACCAGGTGTAGTCTTGCACGATGTCGGAACGTGGCTGAAAGAAGTTCAGCAGCTTGACCGATGTTTGCACTCGAAAGATGCCGTAGCCCGCCCCGGCCATCAGGGCCACGCAAACCGTAGTGACCGCCAGGTTGTGCCGCAGAATCCAGCGTGCCAATTGGCCCCAGCGTGGCGAGAACACCAGGTCGGCCACGCTGTTCGAATCGCCACCAGCGGCGGGCGATTTGGGTGGCAGCGGGAACAGTTCGAGCGAGGCGGGCAACACCAGGAACAACACCACGGCGCTGATGATCACGCCCACGCCGGAGTACACGCCGAACATCTGGATTGGCACCAGGCTGGTGGTCCAGGCGACAGAAATCAGCCCGGCAGCGGTGGTGAGCGTGGCCAGAATGAGCGGGACGGTGGCGCTTTTCATGGCGCGTCCGGCGGCCCCCTCGACTCCGTGCTCGTGAGCCTCTTCGCGATAGTAGTTCGACAGGTGGATGGCGCCCGACATGGCGGCCACGTAGACCAAGGAGGGCATGGTAAGCAGTATGGAGTTCATCTGCCCACCGCCGTACCAAACCACCGCCAGGCTAGCGCCGGCGCTGTAGAGCGCGGTGAAAAACACCATGCCGATAAGCTTGAAGCTGCGCAGGCACCACCAAGAAATAAACAGCCCCACCACGCCGGTCAGCCCGGCCAATCGCATCAGGCTGTTTTCACCCGCCACGTCGAGGGCCACGTTGTCGACTGGCGGCCCCCCCATGTGCAGCGTGTTTTCGGGAATGGCGCACAGATCTCGGGCTGTGTCGACAATGACTTGCAGCGTGGCCCGGGGGTTTTCTTCGCCCTTGGCAGTGAAGGTAATCAGGGCACAGGTCGAAGCATCGTCGGCGCCGATGAGCGAACCCCTCAGGCGGCGCAGGGCTTCGTCGCGTGGCAGGCTATTCGGGGGGTCGGTCAGTTGGGCCAGCAGCTTGGGGCCGGTCACAATGCGTTCGAACAACCGGACTTCGCCCTCGAGGCGTTTTTCACGCGGAGGGAGCAACTTGTCGGAGAGGAGCTTCAGCCGCGGATCGTCGAGCGTGCAGCCGTCCCAGCTCAGCAGCACGAATTGTCCGCCATGAAAGTGCTTCAAAAACCAATCGAAGTCGGTCGTTTCGCGATAGTTGGCGGGCAGCCATTCCTTGACTTCGTTCTTGTTCGTGCGGAGCGACCGCAGCGAGCCCCCGGCCACGATGGGACCAAGGAACATGGTGATCAGGATGATCACATACCCGTACTGTTTATAGAACGACGGGCGGTCGGCGGCAGTGGTCGGACTGGTGGCAGCCACGGCGAATTCTCGAGGCCAATTGGCCGGGGGGCAGGTGCCCCAAAAGAGGTCACCGGCTTAGCCCGGTTCGAATCAGGCGTTTTTCTAAACAGCGGCATCCGCGGGCCGGCATCACCGTTGGACCAATGGCGGACCCTTTACCTTAACCGTGCCACGCCCGACCGTCTACCAAGGAGTATGTATGCGGGCCAGGTGGACATTTCCTGCAAGTCAAGGTTTGCCTTGCGGTTACAGCTTCTCTAGTCGTGTGGTATGCAGGACCAGGCGCGAGCGCACTCGCCCGGGTTCGTTCATCGTCCACGGCAAGCGCGCATCTTCCGTTGCCACCCGATCGCACCGCAGGCTTTGCCCAGTCCTAACCTGGCGGCCGAGCAGTCAACCCGGCGGGGGGAATCCGTTCGATCAGCGCGATCGAGGGCGGCCGTTCGCTTGGCATCTGTCTAGAGATAGGGGCGTAACACAGGCCGGCGTGTTACAGGGGCCGGCTTGTGCCAGCCGGGGCGTGCGTTTTGCCGGCGCCAGGCTGCGGCCTGGCCCCAGGAGATTGGCCAACGCGGCTGCCGTACGCGGCTCGAGCAAGGCAGGCAGGCGCTTGCGCTAGCGCGACTTACTTATGTCGCTGTTTTGCCATCGCATCTAGGCGAGGACGCGGGCGCGTCGGCTGCTTCAACGGGCGGCTAGAAGACCCACTGCAAGCCGAACGAGCCGCCTTGAAACGTCGTGCGGCCGCCGTGGTTCAGCATGGTGGGGCCGCCGGGGTTGAAATCGAGCTGCTCTGGTGCCAGGGCCAGCCCGGTGACCCACATCAGGTTGTACGAGGTGCGGAAGGTCAGCGAGTTGTTAATACGATAGTTGTAGTTGAATCCGATTTCGCCCAGGAAGGACAGGTTGCGGTCGCGTGCGGTGTAGGCGAAGTTCCCGGTGGGGAATTCACCTGCTTTGAAGGCCGAGGGATCGTTCACCTGGATCAGGCTGTCTTGGTTGGCAAAATTGGAATACAAACCGGTGCGAATCTGAAATCCGTAGCCCCATTGCGAGTGCTGTTGTTGCAGGTCGAGCCCGACCTGGGCCCCGAACAAGTGGTTGTGTGTGGTGATGTCGTAGTCGCCGCTGACATC
>CAYSXM010000224.1:0-6804 GCA_964434905.1 uncultured Pirellulales bacterium
GTTTCGCCTTTGGCGAGCGTGATATCGCCCGAGGCACCGGGTCGGATGGCGGCCATGGTCTTGGTACTCGACATGACATGGCCCGCCGCCACGAACAACAAGTCGCCTTCGGCAAAGGGAGTGGGTATGGCGTTGCGCGACATCTCGCCGAAGGTCCACAGCTCGCGGCCGTCGAGATCGTAGCTGCGTACCCGGCCCGAGCCCGACACCACGATTTCCTTGCGTTGGCCATTTTCCCAGACAAAGGGGGTCGACCAACTGCTGCGTTCCGGCCGATTCACGCGCCACAATTCTCGCCCGGTGAGCTTATCGTAGGCCACGAGAAACGACTGCTCTTCGTTGTCGCACAGCACGTACAAGCGGTCGCCATCCAGGGTGGGCGAACCGCCCGTGCCCCAGCCGCTGGCGGTGGGAAATGGGCCCAGTGGTTGCGACCACACGGGCTGGCCGTCGAGCGTCAGGCAATACACGCCCAGGTTGCCGAAATAGCAATACACGTGCTGGCCATCGGTGACCGGAGTTTCCGAGGCAAAGGTGTTCTTAAGATGGATCGAGCTTTGAGGCAGGCCGGTATGGACCTCGCGGTGCCAGCGCTCTTCACCGGAGTTCAAGTCGAGACAAACAACTTGCCAGTGGTGTACGGTGGTGGGGGGTGTGGTGCGCTCACCGCCTAGATACAACCCCTTGGTTTGTGCTTCGAGCGAACCCTCGGCAACGACCGAAGTGAGGAGCACCTGGTTGCCCCACACCACGGGACACGACCAGCCACGGCCGGCCACGTCGTGTTTCCAACGCACGTTTTCCGACGCGCTCCAGTGGTCGGGCAGCGCCGGGCTGTCGGCCGCTACGCCGCGCCCACCTGGCCCGCGAAACTGGGGCCAATTCAGATCGGCCGCCGTAGCCGAGCCAGCCAACGCGCAGCACACCCAGCCGACTTGCCACCAACAATTGCGCATTGCTACACCTGGTGTTGTTCCGAGAAATCGAGGCGGTTTTCGGGCGCGGGGTTTCCAGTGGCTCCCCGCGAGCGAGGGCCAGTATAGCCCCTGGCGCAGTTCAGCACGAAGCCCCCGTGCCGGTATCTCAGAGGAACTGCAAAGTCAGTCGCGAAGGGGTCAGGAACCAGATTTCAGCCGACGGAAATTGGTTGGATTCAGTGCGTATCGACCGAAAAAGGTTCCAGACCCCGACTTTGCAGTTCTTTTGGCAGGTATCTGGCCCCAGCACTAGCTCGCCCCGTGCCAGCGGTGCAGGGTCACCGGCTGAGGCCCTGGACAAGAACCATGTGGGAATCGCTCTGGACCCCGTACCTGGCGGTGGCCTACGATCGGCCGCGCCGCTCAGGCACCCCCCCTGGGCTTCATCTCGCTCGCCCGGGCGATTGGCGTCTCGCTCCCCAGGGGTTCGTGCTGCCATGCCGGCGGCTGCGACTTGCCAAAACCGGGCAATTCTTCGATTTCGGGTACCTCCATGCTAGAAGTATTCGGACCTCAGCGGGCAGCTTTGCCGGGCACCGTTTCACCCCGCGTGTCACGACTTTTCACACGGCTGGGCGTGGTGCTGGCGCTGGCCATCGTGCTGGATATTGCCACATGTGTTGGTGGCTATGAAGGTGTTCGAGAAGGCGATTGGGTGCTACTGCTGCCGGCCGTGTGGCTATTGGTGGTGGCGCTGTTACGGCGCCCGGCCGCGGCGCGGCTGGCTACCGGGGCGGTTGCGGTCACGGGGGCGGTGCTGGTGTTCGAGTGTGGCGCGGCGGTGGTGGGTCGCGACCCGGGGCGACCGTTTGCCTGGTATGTTTGGCCGCCGCATTACCAGTGTCGGGTGGTGCCTCACGACACGCCCGGCATTGGTCAGGCGGGAACGTTCTCGACCAATTCGCGCGGCATTCGCGGGCGCGAGTTCTCGCCGCGTGACGCCTATCGGGTGTTGTGCGTGGGAGGCAGCACGACCGAGTGCCTGTATCTGGATAACTCCAATAGCTGGCCGGCCCTGGTCGAACGCGCGCTGGCCATTGAACATCCGCGTGTGTGGGTGGGCAACCTGGGCCGCAGCAGTCTCACGGCCCGCGACCACGCGACGCTGTTGGCGCGCTGCCCCGAGGCGCGCGAGGTCGAATGCTGGGTGGTACTGTGCGGTATCAACGACGTGGGGCGGCACCTGGCGGGCGAATACGCTTCGGCCTCGGCCCAGACGTTCGAGCGCACGTTTGTCTATCGCCGGCCCGGCTGGCAGAGCCCCCGGGAACGCCCGCTGTATCGCAACACCTATACATTCCACCTGGTGAACCGCGCGGTGCAAACGGCGCGTTGGGCCTGGCGCGCGCCGGGGGGCGCGGTGGTACAAGACACCAAAGCGGCCTGGTACCACGAGGTGCGCCAGAAACGTGCCCGCGCGCCCAAGGTGGACCAATTGCCCGACCTGGCGTCGGCCGTGAAGGCCTATGGGGATGATGTGATGGCAATCTGCCGGCTGGCCCAGAACCAGCAGCGACGATTGTTGTTGGTAACTCAGCCGGTGTTGTGGCAGGACCCCATGCCGCGCGAGTTCGAGGCCCTGTGCTGCGGCGGCTGGCGGGCCGATGGCAGCTACTATTCGAGCGCGTCCTTGTGCCGTGCGATGGGGCTCTTCAACGAGGAACTGCGCCGCGTGGCCCGGATGGCGCAAGTCGAGTGCGTCGACCTGGACGATTTGCTGCCGAAGTCGACCGCCACGCTGTACGACGATTGCCACTTCAACGAGCCCGGCGCCCGGGCCGTGGCCCGGCACATATCCCGAGCGCTGGCGGCTCCGACGGCCGCACAGTGGGCGCTGCCGCGTTCGCGCCGCGAGGAGACCGAGCTAGCAGCGCGCCGCGGAGCTACGAGCATTCGCTAGCCGCCCGTTGAAACATTCAACGCACCTGCTAAGCCCACACCGCTGGCGCCGCCCATCGGTTTTGTTTGCGCTGGGGCGAGTGGCTGGCAGCGTGTGTGGGTCCGTCTCGGGTCAACCAATACCTGGCGTACTGGCTGACCGGCCATTAGTCGACGTCGATGGCGCAGACAATCGTATGCCCCGGAGCGGCGGCCATGGCCGCGTGTTGAGCCAACTGCTTGTGATAGAACGACCGGCAGCGGCCCACCACTCGCACATCAGCGCCCCGCACCTCGACCGCCAGATCGCGGATCGCGCCTGCCGTCTTGAAACGGACGATCTCCGCGACTTTGTGCGCCAATTGTTCGTCGTCGAGCGTGGGCCAGCGCGATTCTGCACCCTGGCCCAGAGCTTGCGACGCGGGAGCAATCGAAGTGGGGCTGGCAACCGATTCCGCGGTCTCGGTGGATGTGCTCTTCATCTTGTGACTGCTTTAGCAACTGCCATGTCGCATATCGCACGCCCACCTGGGCCGCGCGATGGCCTCGTTTCTAGTCCGGGCGCCGAGAAACTGTCAATGCGACGAATGATGAATTCCTGGCAATGCAGGAGTGCTCGCGCGTGCCGTGCCCCGCCGGCTGTCGCGATTGCGGAAAACACCTGGGTTTTCCTGGGCGATCGCGCACGCCTGGCCCAGACCAGCCCTTGCTGTCAAGCGGGTGCGTGTGCGGCGCCGAGCGCGGCAGGCGCCGTGCGCACGCGTGCTCTGGCCGACCGGTTGCTGGCGCTGCTAGCAACGGGCGCGCGCAGACCATCTCGCGACGGCCCAGCCGCTGGTGACTCTCGTCCGGGCGGCAGTGCCGAACCTCGTCACTCGAAGGCCGGAGCCGTCGTTCGTGTGCTCATGGCCCGTGCCCAATGCGCGACCTCGGTTGCCGCTCCAACCTGGGTGCCACGTAGCGCTCGGTTCTGCCGGAATCACCACGGGGTGAAAAAACACGGGCGTCGATTTAGAACAGCACGCCGACCTTTTTCAGATGCGCCAAGACATCGTCGGCCAGCGCTTCGGCGCTTTTCTTCGAGCTGTCGAGCACCAGCTCGGCCTTGCCCGGCGCCTCGTACGGATCGTCGATTCCGGTGAACCCCTTGATCTCTCCGGCGCGGGCTTTCTTGTAGAGGCCCTTGGGGTCGCGCGCCTCGCAGACTTCCAGCGGCGCGTCGACAAAGATTTCGATAAAGTCGCCGGCTTCCATGGTGGCCCGAACCGCGTCGCGATCGCGGCGATAGGGACTGATGAACGCGGTGGGCACGATGATGCCTGCCTCGCAAAACAGCTTGGCCACCGCGCCGATGCGGCGGATGTTTTCCTCGCGGTCTTGGGCCGAAAAACCCAGGCCGAACCGCTTAGCGAACTCTTCGCCGTGGCGTTCCTTGAGCATGCCCGGCGCAGCATTCAAGCCGTGCCGCACATTGTCGCCATCCAACACGAAACTATGCTTGCCGATCGCATGCAGCTTGTGATCGACCAGATTCGCGATCGTGCTCTTCCCGCAGCCGCTCAGACCCGTGAACCACAGCACGCAGCCCTTGTGGCTATTGAGTTGCTCGCGCTCGTTGCGGGCAACGCTGTGTTCATGCCAAACGACGTGGACCTTTTCTTGCGACATGGCGGCAACGCTCCAACTATCGGGAAGGGATGTAAGGTAGGTGGTGGGGAGAGCGGGGGGGCAGCGGGTTGGCCGGAGGGAGTCGACTCACCACCGGTACCCGCAGCGGACGGGCAACCGTGGGCCCCTGACTCGTGGAACCCCTTGGCTAGAGCCGGGGCCCTGCAGACGGACGTCAAACGGCTCAGTATATCGCCCTGGGCCAACGGGAAACAGGGCGTGTTTTCCGCGGTTTTCCGCGGGGTGTGGGCAATTTCTAGGGTCCAGTAGCGGCCCTTCAGCGGCCGGCCCCTGCCTCCGCCCCCTGCCTCCGGCCCCCCTGTCCGAAGGCCTGCGGGTTGGCATCACCGCGCCAGCGCGTTCGACAATTCCAGCGGGGCGGCTTTGCCTGGCAGGTCGACCAGGTCGGGTTGGCTTTTCAGCACCCAGCGATTCGCCGCGCGGTGTCAGCCCGGTCCCACGGTATGCAGCAAGTTGCACCACCACAGGATGTATTCCATCAACAGCCCGTTTGGTCCGGCTGGTCGGAGCAAGGGATAGTACAACCACAACGCCAGAAAGAAACCATCACGACCAGTGGCCTCTCTCATCCAGAATGCCGTGGCCAGCACCGGTCCACTCGACAGAACATAGGCCACGAGCAGCGAGCCGGCCAGCACGGCGCCTTCGACGGCCCGGGTGGCGTTTGACCGACGCTTGTCTGGCGGGCGATATGACATGCTCCACCCACGCGGCGGGTTGCGACCGTTGGCCCGTTCAGGCCAGCGATGCGGCGATTTTCGTCAGCCGGCGGCGATAGGTGAAGTGTTCGATTTCGAGAATGTGCCGCGTGCTGTCGACGTATTGTATGCCATTGGAAAGGTCGGGCCGATCGGCGGCTTTTTGTCTCCGGAATTGTTCGGCGGCAGCCGAGTGCTTCGCACGCGCTTCGATAAACCGGGCCACTGCCTGGGCCTGGTGGTCGACCAGTCCAAACTGCCCGCTGTCGGGCTGAATCAACCCCAGTACGAACAGGTTATCGTATCGCCGGCTGAACACGTGCAAATACAAGTCAGGTTTGCCGTCGCGCAGATCGACGTGTGCCGCATCGAGAAATGGAAAGCTGATTTTGAAACCCGTGGCGTAGATGACCACGTCGATTTTCTCTCGGCTGCCGTCGGCGAATCGCACCGCGTCGGCCTCGAATTCCTGCACGTCGGGCTTGGGCACAATGTCGCCGTGTCCCACGTAGTACAGCATTTGAGAATTGACGATGGGGTGTGTTTCCAGCACCCGGTGGTCGGGTTTCTTGAGGCCGTAGTCCTGAGGGCTGCCCAACACCATCTTGGTCAAGAAACTCAACGACAACCGGCGAACCCAAAGCGGCACGCGCAGCCGCAGCATGCGTTCATTCAGCACATCGGCGGGCACTCCAAACAGATATTTGGGAAAATAGTGGTAGCCGCGCCGCGTGCTGTGAAACGTGGCGGCTGCATTCTGGGCGCTGTCTACCGCGATATCGCAACCCGAATTGCCAGCCCCCACCACCAGCACGCGCCGCCCGCGCAGCACGTCGGGAGTTTTGTACTGGCAAGAGTGCAAGATCTGGCCCTCGAAACGGCCAGGATAGTCGGGAAACTTGGGGTCCCAGTTGTGCCCGTTGGCAATCACCAGCCCGCCATAGCGGCGCGTCTCGCCGCCGTCGAGCCGGATTTCCCATTGGTCGTCAACCCGTTCGATGCGTTCGACGGTGCGGCGAAACTCAATCGTGGGATAGAGCGCGAAATGGCGGGCATAGCTTTTCAGGTACTCGAACACCAAGCGGTGCGAAGGATAGTCGGGGTAGTCGTCGGGCATCGGAAAATCGACAAACGCCGTTTGCCCCTTGGAGGAAAGCAAATGGGTTGATTGACAGACGCTGGAACCCTCGGTGTTGAAATGCCAATTGCCGCCGACTTCGTCTTTTCGTTCTAGAACATCGAAAGGAATGCCACGCTGCCGGCACCACTTGGCCATGACGAGGCCCGACGAGCCGGCCCCCAGAATGCATTGCTTGTTGGTTCGATCCTCGGAGGCCATGGGCAACCTATCTCCCCTGCGAGGCGTTTTTTCGAGTAACCGCTGGTCCAGAATAGAAGCCGGCCGTTGTCCGAACAAGCAGCACCCCCGGCCGTTTAGCACGGTTGTGACCTCGGTGACTATCCATGCCGAAGGCTCTAACTGCGGCGCGACAAGGCCGGTGGCGCGCCGGTTGGTGCGCGAATCGGCGTGAATCGCCTGGATTGCCTGATTCAGCCGGTTT
>CAYSXM010000225.1:0-6802 GCA_964434905.1 uncultured Pirellulales bacterium
TAGGATGTCGACGCCCTGCGTGGCCACGAACCAATCGGACCCGCCCTGGCCTTCGAGTTGGTCGATCGCGCTGTCGCCCGGGTCGGGGTTCGATTGCGGCAGTATCGATGGTGTAAACACCACGGGCGACGATAACGTGGCCGGGCTCGACAGGGCCACCACGCCCCCCAGGTACCCGCCTGCGCTGCGCCACGACTCGGCCACCTGCCGGCGTGCCACGTTGGGGTTGGCAAACACGGGCGCATTGGCCACCAGCAGGTCGTTTGCCTCGCCGCCGGCCAACGTGTCGCTGCCCACTCCGCCGAGCAGCACGTCCTGGTCTTCGCGGCCGGCCAGGTAATCGTTGCCCCCGGCCCCTTCAATCCAGTTGCGTCGTGCGTTGCCCCAGATCACATCGTTGAAGGCGGTGCCCAGCACGTGTTCCAGGCCGGTGGCGTTCCACAGCCGCAGTTGGGCCGAATGAACGGTGTCGTCGGGCGTGAACCACTGCGCGCACAATTCGGCCAGGTCGACTTGCGCCGCCGCGCCATAGGCGGTCAGATCGAGCGTGTCGATCGCCTTGCCCGCTTGTTCGACCAGCAGATCGAGCCCTTGGTCCAGGCCCATATAGCGATAGGTGTCGTTGTCGTCGCCACCGGCCAGTTCGTCGTCGCCGGCCAAGCCCTCGAGTGTGTCGTCGCCCGCGCCGCCGGCCAACCGATTGGCCGCGGCAGTGCCGATCAGCGTATCGTCGAACCGGCTGCCGAGCACGTCTTCAATCGTCGCGCTGGCCACATCTTGCCCCGCGACGACCTCCACGACCGAGAGCACCAACTGGGGCGCACTGTTGGGCACCGTCGGTCGATCGGCGCGCGTGGCCAGCAGGCTGCGCAAGTCCACGTCGACGGCCGCGCCAAATCCTGAAAAATCCAGCCCGTCGTGGCTCCCGTCAGCCGCCGTTTCGACCAACGTGTCGTGTCCCAGCCCCAGTCCACGGAACACATAGCTGTCGTCGCCGGTGCGCCCGGACAGCCGGTCGTGGCCCGGGCCCCCTTCCAAACGATTGGGCCGAGAGTTGCCCCACACCTGGTCATCGAACGGGCTGCCGATCACGTTCTCGACCAAACCCACGTCCGTGAACAACGGCGGCGGCGTGGTCAGCGAAAGCGCCAACAACGGGCTGTCGGGGTTCAGCGTGTCGGGGGGCAGGTCGACGCGTTGCGACGCGAAGTTGGCCAGGTCGAGCGAAATGGGTCGTCCGAACTGGCTGAAATCGAGCGTGTCGGCGCTATACAGCCCGTCGTAGATCACAAACAGGTCGGCTTCGACGATCGTATCGCTGCCCAGCGGCAACGGCACCGCGCCGGGCGTATCGAGATGGCTGGAGAACACGTAGCGGTCGTCTCCCTGGCCACCGATCAACTGGTCGTCGCCACCGCGCCCTTCGAGCAGATTGGCTTGCGGCCCACCGCGCAGATAGTCGTCAAAATCGCTCCCCACCAGTTCTTCAAACGACAGGTTGTCGTCGTTGTCGCCCGAATCGAAATTGTCGAGCAGTGTGAGCCACAGTTGATTGGCCGCCACGGTCTGCTGCGTGCCGAGCGCCAAGTCGATGTGGATTGGCGCGCCGAATGCTGAAAAATCCAGCCGGTCGCGATTTGTGCGGGGGTCGATCTCGAACGGCTCGACCAGCGTGTCGTGGCCCAGCCCCAGCCCAACAAAACGATAGATGTCGTCGCCAGCGCGCCCGGCGAGCCAATCGTCGCCGGCGCCTCCTTCCAGGCGATTGGCGCGCGCGTTGCCAAACAGCGTGTCGTCGTACGCGGTGCCCACCACGGCTTCGACACTGCTGGCGTCGAAGAGTGTCAGGCTCGAGTTGCTGCTGTACGCCTGCGCGGTGGTCAACTCCAGATCGAGCACCAGGCCCAGCGCGAGTTGGCTGAAGTTTAACGAGTCGCGGCTGCTGGGGTCCTCTGGTCCGCTGGGCTCGACCACCAGATCGTGGCCCGGCGCGCTGCCGGTGAACAGGTACTCGTCGTGGCCCTGTCCGCCGTCGAGTGTATCGTTGCCATCCAACCCCACCAGCGTGTCGTCGCCCGCCTGGCCCACCAGACGATTGTCGCCCTGGTGGCCCACCAGCAGGTCGCTTCCGGCAGTGCCGACTAGGTCTTCAAACGCCAGGACAGCGCTTAAGGCCAAGCTGATGCCGTCGGTGGCCACGACCTGGGGCGAGGCCGTCGTGCCCGACAGGTCGGCGTGGATCGCCATGCTCAGGCCGCTGAAATCGAGCATGTCGCGTCCCTGGTCGGACAGTTCGGTAATGGTCTTCGTGCCCTGGTTCAGTCCGGCAAACACGTACACATCGTCGCCCAAGCCGCCGGCCAGCGTGTCGTTGCCCGCCCCCGGCGTGAACCGGTTGGGTCGCGCGTTGCCCACCAGATTGTCGACCCATGGCGTGCCGAGCACGTTTTCAAGACCCGCTCCGTTGGACAGCGTGAGCTGGCCCGACTGCGGTGCCCCGAGCGACAGTTCTTGCAGTGTGCCGAGCGACAAATCGAGCACGATGCCCGTGGAGGCCAGCGAGAAATCGAGCGTGTCGCTGTCCAGGTCGGCATCCTCGTCCACGTGGTCCGATCCCCAGCCGTTCGCGACAAACTGGTAGCGATCGCTCCCCAGGCCCCCTTGCAAGGTGTCGTCGCCCGCGCCGCCAACCAACAGGTCGTCGCCGCCACCGCCGGCCAGCAGGTTGTTCCGCGCGTTGCCGAGCAGTGTGTCGGCGCTGGCTGATCCGATCACGCGTTCCAGCCCCGTGTCGCTGGTGAGTTGGATTTGCAATTGGCCAGCCAGAATGGTCTGTGTGGCGGTGCTTGCCAGATGGAGCGTGACCGATCCGGCGAACTCCGAGAAATCGAGCTCGTCCAGATCGGCCACGGGCGCTTCGTCGATCCGATCGCTCCCCAGCGCGCTGCCAGCGAAACGATACACGTCGTTGCCGGCCCGCCCCACCAGCAGGTCATCTCCGCCACCACCCGTCAGCGTGTTGGCTGCGGCGTTGCCATACAGCACGTCGTTCCCAGCCGTGCCGACCACTGCCTCAATGGCCGGGCTGAGCACCAGCCTCGTCTGAACATCCACTGGCTGTGAAACGGCCGATCCGAGATCGACGACCACGCCGCTGCCATCGGGGGCAAAATGTCCGGAAAAATCGAGCGTGTCTTGGCCGTTGTCGGTCGATTCGACAATCGTGTCGGTCCCCAAATTGCTACCGGAAAAGCCATACGTGTCGTCTCCCTCCAGGCCCTCCAGCGTGTCGTTGCCCGCGCCCCCCCACAACACGTTGGGCCGCGCATTGCCGATCACATGGTCATGGGCCGCGCCGCCCTGGACCGCCTCCAGGCCACTGGCAGTCGTTAACTCGAGCCAGGTCTGGCCGACCACCTGTTGCGCGGCGGTGAGTCCCAGGTTGATTGCCACCGGCAAGCCGAGCGCCGCGAAACGGATCACGTCGAGATCGGCGTCTTCCACTTCTTCCAGGCGATCGGACCCTTCGAGGTCGTCTGGGTACACATACAGGTCGCTGCCGGCGCCCCCCACCAGCGTGTCGTTGCCATCGCCGCCGGTGAACTGATTGTCGTGCGCCGAACCGGTCAGTTGATCGGCCCCAGCCGTGCCGATCACCGCTTCGATGGCCGCCGCACCACTCAGGGTGAGCGTTAGAATCGGCTGCGAAGCGACGAGCGCCACCACCTGCGGCGCATCGATCGTACCCAAGTTCAAGCTGGCCGGCGCGCCCAGTTGACTCAAATCGATCGTGTCGCGCATTTTCAGATCGAACTGGCCATCTGTCAGGCGCGGCACGACACTGGCCGATTCTTCGATCGTATCGTCACCCAATTCCAGACCCGCGAACTGGTAAACATCGCCCCCCAGGCCGCCCACCAGTGTGTCGCTACCGGCCAGGCCCGCCAGGGTGTCGTTGCCGCCGCGGCCTTCGAGCCGGTTACCGATCGCGCTACCGATCAGCAGGTCGGCATGTTCCGACCCGATCACGTCCTCGACACTGGTCGCGAGTAGCGTCAGTTCCAGTCGGGCTGCCTGGCCCGCCGCGCCCGCGATGAGTACCTGCCGGTCGATGCTTCCCAAGTCGATCGCCACGCCGACATCCATTGCCTGAAAATCGAGCACGTCGCGATCGGTCGTCGTGTTGGGTTCCTCGATCGTCTTCCAGCCCGTGTCGCCGGCGCCCAGCGTGTAGCGATCGCTGCCAGCTTGCCCCAGCAGCGTGTCGTCGCCCGCCAGACCGACCAACACGTTGGCCAGTGAGTTGCCTGCTAGCCGATCGGCCCCCGGCGTGCCGATCAGGCGTTCGATCAACAGGCTGCCTGAAAGCAACAGCTTCAGCCGATGAGCACCTAGATCCGTATCGCTCACCTGCTGGTCTTGGGTTTCTCCTAATTGCACGTCGACCGCCGCGCCGAACTGGGAGAAATCGAGCGTGTCGAAGCCCGCGTTCTGTTCGTCGGCAATCCAAGCCGAGGCGTGACCGAGATTGGACCCCGCATGGCTGGTACTGGTGAAGCGAAACGTATCGTCGCCCACCACCGACATCGCGGTTTGGCCCGTGGCGACAGTCAGCACGCCATCGCCCAGTAGCTGGTCGTTTCCCGCACCGCCGGTCAACGTGTCGTTGCCCGCCCCGCCCCACAGTTGGTCGTCTTCGGCATCGTCACCGCCGTCAAGCCAGTCGTCACCCGCCTCGCCTTCGAGCGTGTCTTGGCCGCGGCCTCCCAGAATGGTGTCCTGGCCCGCGCTACCCCAGGCCCAATCGTCGCCCAAGCCGAGATCCATCAGGTCATTGCCCAGGCTGCCAACCACCTGGTCATTGTCGTCGCCCCCTTGAAATTGGTTGCCACCGTCGAGTAGTGGCTCGTCGATCCAACCGCCTACCAGCGTATCGTTGCCGATGCCGCCGACTAGAGAATCGACACCCCATTCGCCGACCAAAAGATCGTCTCCGACGCCGCCCAACAGGGTGTCGTCGTCGACGGCCACGAGCAGACCGTTGTTCATTCCGCCCAGCAGCCAATCGTTTCCTTCTCCGCCCGACAGCCAATCGGAACCTTCGTTGCCGGCCAGGAAGTCGTCCCCGTCGTCGCCCCACAGGTGATCGCGCGCATCGGTCAGTTCCGCGAAATCGAGATCGGCGTCGGTTCCCAGGTTACCGATCAACACATCGTCGGCTTCGCCACCGTGTGCGTCGTCCTCGCCCGGCCCGGCTATCAACGTGTCTTGGCCCCCATCGCCCAGCAGCGTGTCGGCACCAAAACCGCCTACCAACAGGTCGTTGCCATCGCCGCCGTGCAGTTCGAGCGACTTGCCGGTCATGAAGATGCCCAGCACCCGGTCGTCGCCCCCTTGCAAGTACACGATGATCCGACCGGTCACATTGGCCACCGACAGTGGGCTGCCAGCCACCTCGGGCTCGCCCGTCAGTTCGTCGTCTTGTACCGGCACCAGGTGGACCAGGTTCCGCCAGGGGTCGTCGGCCACGATGGCCAGGTAGTCGTCTTGCTCCTGAATGGCCGTGCCCTGCTCGTCGTCGACCGTATCGACGCCTCCGAAGATCAAGTTCAGGCGGTCGGGGTCGTTCTCATCCCGGCGCAGCTCCCACATCGAAATCGTCACTGGCTGATACGATTCGTACTGCGTCTGGCCATTCAACGTGGCCGTGGTGTGAATCGTGTAGGGCGACGCGTTGGCCGCGCGATACGTGTGTTCTACCCCCTCCGCGCTGCTGGCCACCGTGGTGGTCGAACCATCGCCCCAATCGATTGTCAGTTGCGCGCCGGGGTACTCCGCGGCATGCAGCGAGAAATGCAACAGTTCGCCACGCACGCCTTGCGTGGGACCACACAGCAAATCGTCGCCCACGTTGTCAACCAGCGGCGAAGGTGCGCCCGGGCCCTCGCCAGGTTCGTCCGGGGGTGCCGGCGACGGGCTGACCGTGGTGAACATGGCCACCACCTGGTTGAACAGCAGGTCGCTCGCCTCGGCTGCAATGCTGGTGGCGCCTGCCACGGGCAACGCATCGAGCCGATCGACCACCTGGCCGACTTCATCGGTGCTGGAAACCACCTGCGACTGCGACGACTCAATCGAGCCTCCGGTTTCCACCAGCGCGCGCAGTGCGTCGATCACCGGGCTGTTACCCGTCGCCTCCAATCGCTGATGCACGGAATAGTCGAGCCCCGTGGCCGGCAGCCCCACCCCGGCGAGCCACTCGTTCGCACCCTGGCCGGCGAGCAAGTCGTCGACGCCGCCCGGCACCACGAACTCGATTTCGCGCAGCGGGCTGGCCACGCGCAGCCGCCGATCGAGCGAATAGCGAAACTCGCCCGCGTCGAGTTCTCGTGGCAACAGCGCGGCCACCTGCGCTGGCACCATCGCCGCGGCCAGCGCGGCCGAATGCTCTAACTCGCCCGGCTCATTGATCGACAGCAGCCAGCGCTCTTCCAGCGGCTGCACTTGGGGGTGCCGAGCTTCGATGTGGTCGCCGCGTACGAACCGGCGACGCTTGCCGAATAGGCCCGACCCGAGGGACCGTCGACCTGTTCGACTAGTCCACCAACCGCGCGGGGTGCGCTGCATGGGTGTCGCTCGCCAAAGAGAGTGGCGCGGGCGATCCCATCGATCGCTCACGCAACGGCCAACAGGTGTGGAACACACCTGAGCCACAGACGGCCGAAGATCGCCGCCACGGCGAACGGAGAAAAGTGCCACGGCTTGGCACCATTCGCAGCCACCGACTCCGACGATCCTCTGC
>CAYSXM010000226.1:0-6791 GCA_964434905.1 uncultured Pirellulales bacterium
CGTACATGCCCCACAGTTGGTCGCCGGCCAGGGCCAGCATGCCGTGCCCCGCGCAATACACCAGCGACACCCAAAAAATCACCGGATATTTGCCCCACAATCGGTCGGCCAGCATGGCACCGATCATGGGAAATGCGTAGACGCCAGCCATGAACAAGTGCGTGACCGACGTCGCCGCACTATTCGCGCCCGCCGAGGCTAGCCCGTCGCGCAGGTAGAGTTCCGTGAGATACACGAACAGAATGGCACGCATGCCGTAGAAACTGAACCGTTCCGCGGCCTCGTTACCCACAATGAAGGGAATGCCCGGGGGCATACGCACGGCGGGCGCTGCGGCAGGCGGTGTGTGGGGCATCGATGGCCTTCAGGCGCACCAGCGCCGCTAGGGAAGATTTGCGCGACACCACGAGCCAAGTCGCGACACCACGAGCCAAGTCGCAACACAGCGGAGCCTGCTCGGGGGCCTACGACATGGCCCGACGAACAGCCTACCTAGATGGTCGCTCGCCAATCAAGACACACGCCTGGCGACGCCGTGACAGGGCCCCTAGTATTCAATTGCTTAGGGCATGGACGTCGGGAACCGACGCCGTTCGTGCCACCGGGTGTACTGCGGCAATTTAGCCCGGATTATTCATGAACTTCGTCGCGAGGAATCGAAGGTGTTGTGGCTGCATGGAAAACCGCGATCAGGTGCCGCTGGCTTTGCTAGTGCTCTGGGGCGTATTGGTGAATACGTGAGTCAGGTCCGATGGCGGTTTGGCGCGGCAGACGCGGCACGTTCCGCTCCGCAGCAAAAGGCTCATGAATCATTCGGGTTTAGCAGTCGGTCGAAGAATTCAACCGACGGTTAGCGCCACGCCCGCTACACACCCATTCTCGCCAGCGCGTCGAGCAGGCTGGAGATCAGCCCTGCCAACGTCGGATGGCTGGCCTCGAAGTGCTGCGCAGCGTCTGCCAGTGGCGTGCGCCAGGCGGCCGGCGCGGTAGGCGTTTCACAGGCGCCGGCTCGAAGTGGCTCATCGTCGGCCGGATTACCACTGGCTGCAGCGTCGAGCGCGGCCTGAATCTCCGCCAAGGCACCGCGCAGCAGTTGTTGGACCTCGACATCGCCCGGACCAATCGTGGCCAACTCGCGGTGCAACTCGTCGAGCGTGGCTGCCAGCTTTTCGTTCATGGTACGCTGCTCGTTGCTCGTGCTGTGTCGGCCGACAAACCGCCGCCGCGTGTGTCACGCCGCGTACCCGTGCCGTGGCGAACGGCAATCGGTTGCCGTGGGGCTCGCGGTGTGAACTTATCGCATGGGCCGCCCAGGAACCAGCCGTCGCCGGCACCCGCAGGCACACATCGCCAAGATCGCTCGAAATTGGCCCGGCTCGAAATTGGCCCGGCTCCTGGTCACAATCGAGCTGCGCTGGCAGGCCGGGCCGAATCGAGATCGTGCCTGTCTGCGCGCCGGTGGTCTGCCCACAAGTATGGTTTCCCAGCGGCGCGCATGCCCCAGAGGGCGCGGCAACCACTACGGCTCGAATGTGTAGGTAAACGTTTCCATTTGAGATGCTTGGTACATCTCGCGGCACATGATCACGTCTTGGTCTCGATCGCGTAGCCATTCGCCTCCATCGTTCGTCACCGCCCAAATCCGAATCTTGTCGCCACGAATATTCAGGCCACGGTCCTTGAGATAGGCCTCTTCACCGTCCACAAAATCGTAACGTAGCGAGTCGCCTTGGCCAGGCGCGTTAGGAAACCAGATCCAATTGCCATTGGTGGCCTTGGTGTGGTACTGCACGTACACGGTGATCGAACGGCCGGTCTTGTTGGCCACATACAGTAGTCGGCGATCGTGCGGTTTGGGCGGATCGGCCGAAGAGGTGGGGTCAATCCGTGCCGCCTCGGCATAGTCGGCCGCAGCGCGATTTTGGTCACCCTTCGCCGCGTAGGTATTGCCGCGGCTACGCAATAAGCTCGCGTCGTTGGGCGTCAATTGCAACGCACTCGAATAGTCGGCCAGGGCCCGGTCATAGTCCTTGTTCTGATAGTACAAATGCCCGCGAAACGAATAGAATTTAGACGAATTCGGGTTCAGCCGGATCGCCTCGTTGTAGTCGTTCAGGGCCTGCTGCGCGTTATTCAAGTTGTAGTGATAGAGGTAACCTCGGTCGTGATACGCCTCGGCATAGGTCGAGTCGATTTCCAAGGCCGCGTTGTAATCGGCCAGCGCTCGCTCATATTCCTTCTTACCCCACCAGGCCTCTCCGCGGCACTCGTAGGCCGCCGCATAGCGGTTGTTGACCTCGATTGCCTTGTTGAAATAGTTGAGCGCTTGATCGTTGTCGCGGAGGTTCATCAAATACGTGTAGCCCAGATTGAACCAGCCCAAGGCGAAAGTTGAATCGACCTCGGTGGCGCGTAAATAATCCTTGACCGCGCTCTGATAGTCCTGGCCATAGTAGTACGAATCGCCCCGCTCGTTGTAATACGTCGGGTCGTTGGGACTGATTTCGATCGCTCGGGTATAGTCGCCGACGCTCTTGGTATATTCCTGCTTGGCGCGATAGGCGAAGGCGCGGTTGTTGTACACGATGTCGTTCTTGGGGTTCATCCGGATCGCCTTGGTGCAATCCTCGATTCCCTCGTCGTATTTTCCCTGCTCAATGTACAGGTAGCCGCGGCCGTGATAGGCATCGGCCAGAGTGGGGTCCAGAGAGATCGCCTCGGCGAAATCTCCAATCGCGGTATCGAAATCCCGTTTGTTGGCAAAGGCCCAACCCCGGTTGGCATAGGCCAGGGCCATCTTCGGATTCATCGAAATGGCCTTGGTCAGGTCCTCGATCGCCCGATCGTGCCGCTTGCCGTGGCGGTACCGCGTGCCACGCGTGGCATACTGTTCGGCGGTTGTCGGATGCAACAGCGGCAGGATGTCATCGCGCATCGCCTTGACTTCGCTGACATCGATAAAGCTGCTCGACAACCGGGCCTGGGTGTTGTGCGCGCAAACCACCGCCACCAATTCAGCTCGCTCGTTTACCACCGGGCCACCACTATCGCCGGGGTTGGTCGGCGACTGCGTCTCGATCACCTGGGCATCGACGAACTGGCCCGTCCCAAACCGCCAGGAATTGTGATAGCGCTGGCGTACTAGTCCCTGGGTGAACACCCACAGGGCATCGCTCGACCCCGGGTTGCCGATCGAAAAAATCTCATCTCCCGGCGAGGCAACCTGCTCGGCCAGTTGCAAGGCTTCGACCCCGTCGGGCAGCTCTTCCAACTGGATTACCGCCAGATCGCGCTTGCCGTCGGAATCGAAAACATGACCGCGTACCGCGTGTGCCCGGTCGGAATAGTACTTCTGCTCGGCGATCAATTCGCCGTCCTTGTATTCCGGAAAAAACACCCGGCAGTCGTCGTTCAATTCGACGACATGGTGATTGGTGAAGACCAGTCGCTCCGCCTTGTCGATTAGCCAGCCCGTGCCTGAACCATCCGGAACCGCGACGTAGCAGACCGATTTCAGCACCCGCTGATACAACTCGCGATTGGTGATCGGCTGCGAGGGGGCGGGCGCGGCCGTGCCGGGTTCGTCTTCTTTACCACCGGGTGCCGGTTCGCCGGGCTTATCCTCGGCCGGCTTCGGGTCCGAAGGCTTTGCCTCGCCGGGCTTGTCGCCAGCCGCAGGCGCCGAGGGTGCCGGTGGATCCTGGGCGAGTGCCAGTCCGCTCGCCAATATCAAAGCCAAACAACCGGTAAACAACGACCAAGAAATTCCAGCGCCGCGATCACTCGCTCGACGCACGCGCATGGCCTGTAGCAACATGGCACCATTCCTGTACACGGTTTCGATCTTGCCTGCAAACAGTAAACCGGCTTCCGTGCCAGCAATGTCTGTCCCGGATTCTCCTCGTTCCTTCTACTGCCGGCCGTGGGGCCGATGGATGCTCCTGTCGCGAACCGTCGACTGGGTGCTCGGCGTGTTCTCAGGATTCCCTATGTCTGCGATCGTATGCACCACTTCGGGGGGAGTCAAACTCCGCCCGTTCCGGAACGTACTTTCCCGCCCGGGGTCAGCCTTTCCAGATTCTCTCAGGCAAACTCTGGTGGGGGGCATTTGGTCCGAATCGGACGTCCACTGGGTCGCACCGCACCTTTCTCTGGGCTCCCACTAGCTTCGCCAATTGCCGCAACGTTTGACAACCGCGGGCAACGCCTGTCGGGCAGTTTGCCGGCTTCCGGGGTTGCATCACGGTGTCGCGCCTGTACCACGTGTTGCCACCGTGCAACGCCGCCTGCTGCCCGTCAGCAGCGCTGCCGGTGGGCTCGGAAACAGCGTAGCGATCATGCCGACGCCGTAAAAGAATTGGCCGCCCATGGGGCCCTGTACCCCCGCCGGTACGGCAGCCTGTCGCCCGAAGTCAAGCTACTCTTCGAGTGGTCGTTCGTCACGCGGTCGCCAGCGGGTGGTTCTCACCCCTGGCCGCCTCTTGTCTCGACGAACTTGCCGGCTCATCTACGCACCTTGTCGCTCGCACCTGAGATCTCGAGGGCCTGATCATGGCTCGATGGTGGAAACGCGCGCCTCAACCAGCCGCGTACCGTACCCCCGCGCACCTAACCGCTGAAACGCTCGAAGTGCGCCAGTTGATGACTGCCTCGCCCTCGCCCGGAGGCGCCGATTTCGAGGCCTGGCGCCAACAGACCTATTCCTTGGCCGAAACCACCGCCAGTTGGGACGGGCAAGACCATCTGAACGTGGTTGAATATGCCGACGCGGCCATGTCGCTGGTCGGTTCCGACCAGGTGCGCCAGCGGTATCACTACGACGGAACAGGTTATGCCGTGGCCGTGCTCGATACCGGAATCGACTACAACCACCCCGACTTGTCGTCCGCCTATCTCACCGGTTACGACTTCGTCGACAACGACAGCAACCCCCTCGACCTCAATGGCCACGGCACGCACGTAGCAGGCATCATCGGCGGACGTGGCACCAATTTTCCCGGCGTCGCGCCCGGGGTGCGAATCATTTCGTTACGCGTGCTCGACGCCAATGGCAGTGGAAACTTCGGCGATGTGCTCGACGCTCTGCAATGGGTGGCAGACCACCGCGCGCAATACAACATTGTCGCCGTGAACATGTCGCTGGGGGCGGGCAACTACACTACCAGCCCCTATAGCTATCTAGACGCCCCGCTCCAGTCACTCGTCAATTCCGGCGTGTTCATCGCGGCTGCCTCGGGCAACAGCTTCTACACCTTCGGAAGCCAGCCCGGCCTGGGTTACCCGGCCATCAGCAGCCAGGTGGTCTCGGTCGGTGCCGTGTGGGATGGCACCCAGGGTGGCGTGACGTGGTCCAGCGGTGCTCGCGACAACACGACCGCCGCCGACCGAATCACCAGTTTTACCCAGCGGCACCAAGAGCTCGATATCCTGGCCCCCGGGGCCATGATTACCTCGACCTATCTTAACCGCGTCTACGCCAACATGGCCGGCACCTCGATGGCCAGCCCCGTAGTGGCCGGCGCCGCGGTGCTCGTGCGCCAGGCACTCGATGCCACCGGACAGTCGGCCCGCGGAACGCAAAGCCAGATTCTGGCCATCATGCGGAACACCGGCACCAACGTCGTCGATGGCGATGATGAAGACGATAACGTTTCCAATACCGGTTTGACCTTCAAGCGGCTGAATGTGCTGGCCGCCATCAACCAGGTACAAGCCGACGCCCCCGCCGCGCATGCCACCGACACCGTCGGCTTTTATGCCGGCAACCTGAGCACATTCTTCTTGCGCAATTCCAACACCCAGGGAATGTCCGACGCCGTGTTCCCCTTCGGGCCAGGTGGTGCCGCCTGGACGCCGCTGTCGGGTGATTGGAACGGCGATGGGCAATCGAACGTGGGTTTTTATTACCGCGCCACGAGCCAGTTCTTCCTGCGCAACGCGAACACCCAAGGCCTGTCGGATGTCGTGTTTCGCTACGGTCCGGCCAACTCGAATTGGATCGCCTTGGCCGGCGACTGGGACGGCAACGGCACCACCGGTGTCGGATTCTACGACCCCAACACCGCCACCTGGTTCTTGAAAAACTCGCTAACGCCTGGCGTTTCCGACACCGTATTCACCTTCGGCCCCGCGAACACCAATTGGAAACCGTTGGTCGGCGATTGGGACGGCGACGGACGCGACTCGGTCGGCTTTTACGACCCCTCCACGAGCCAGTTCTATCTGCGCAACTCGAACACCCAAGGCCTGTCCGACATCGTCTTCCGCTACGGCCCCACCAACACCAATTGGCAACCACTGGTCGGAGATTGGGACGCCGACGGACGATCGGGTGTCGGTTTTTACGACCCAGGCTCCAGTTCGTTTTTCCTGAAAAACGCACTGGCCAAAGGCATTTCCGATACCGTCTTCAGCTTCGGCCCCGCTGGCGCTGGTTGGACCGCGCTGGTCGGTGCGTGGTCGGCCCCCACTTCGACGGGCGCTAGCAGCGCATCGTCTGCCGGATCGGTCGGCGGCACCATGGCCCTCGGCGGCCCATCGGGTCACGCACACAACACAATGACTTCGACGCTTCTCGCGGAGTCAAGTTTTCAATCTGCCGACCGGCCACTCGCCAGCAGCACGCTCGACCGCGGCAGTATGTCGTCGCCGATCGTGGTTTCACCCGCCAGTAACCTGCGATCCGGAGCCGGCGTGCGGCTGGAAACGACGGCCCGCGACCAGGTCCTAGCACGATATGACCATGCCAGGCACCTGCTCGACGAAACCCTGGCCGTGCTGGACCACGAATT
>CAYSXM010000227.1:0-6788 GCA_964434905.1 uncultured Pirellulales bacterium
CAGCAGGCCTTCCGCACGCTAGACCAGTGCTTGGGCGAGCTGTGCGAGATGGCGGATCGTCGCCACGCGGCGGTGGTGGTGGTGAGCGATCACGGGTTCGGTCCCTATCGGGCGAAGATATCCCTACCGCGACTGCTGACGACCGCGGGGCTGGTGACCCCGGCCCGCCGGGGGCAAGGCATCGGCTACCGGGTGGCGCGCACGGGCTGGAAGCTGCGAAAATGGGCGCACCGGCATTGGCGGCCCGAGCAAAGTGTGGCGGCCCTGGCACGCCCACTCGACGTGATGCTGCCAGTCGATCGGCGGCGCACTCGGGCGATGGCCATTCACGGCAACCTGGCGGGTTTGGTGTATGTGAACCGGCCGGCGCGATTTGGCGGCGGAGCGGTACAAACCGCGGCGCAGTACGATCAGACGGTGGCCGACACGCTGGCGGCCTTTCGCGAGGCGCGCGACCCGACGTCTGGCGAGGCCTTGTTTCCCGAGGTCTATGCTCCGGCCCAACGGCATGGCCTGGATCCATTGGATCAGGACTGGCCCGACGTGGTGGCACTGCCGGCCGCGGGCTACCACGTGCGACACAAGTTCGACGCGGATCCGAGCCTGGTGCGCGAAGACCAGGGCATGCGCGGTACCCATCGCGAGCTGGGCGTACTGATGGTACACGCGCCCGGTGTACGATTAGGGCAGGCACATACGGTCGACCTGCGCGACGTGGCGCCCACCGTGTTGCACATGTTGGGGCGGGGGCCATGCGAAGGCATGTCGGGTCGCGTGCGGACCGAGTTGTTCTCCCAGGGCGCGGCGGCGGTGCCGGGGCCACATTTTCGACTTGCACGGCGGCGCCGCGATGGCACTGCGCCGGTTGACGCGACTCCTTTCGATGCCACGGGCCAGGCCGCGGTGGAAGATCGGCTGCGCGACTTGGGCTACTTGGAATAGTGCCCTCAGCGTGCGATCGCTACTTCTGTTCCAGGAGCCAGGTCACGACTTCGGCCAGAACCGCGCCGACCATAACGGTGTGACCGTAATCTTTTTGCAAGCGATACGTGACCGGCAGCCCGCGCTCGATCGCCCGTTGGGCCGCTTGTTCGATGCGTGCCGCGGGAATGATGGGGTCGAGTTCCGCGCCGATGGCCAGCACCGGGGGCGTTTTTTCGACACTTTTGCCAAAGCCGGCGAAACCGGCCAGGCAGGCCACGGCACGAATCTGGTCGGCCTGTCTGGCCGCTAGCATCGAGGCGGCGCCACCCCCCATCGAGTGCCCCAGTACATAGATCCGCTGGCGGTCGATCGAATAGTTGGCCGCCAAGGCGTCGATCAGTACGGTGAAGTTTTCAGGTTTGCCGGCCAGGCCCTCGGTGCGGGGTGAACAGAGCAGGCACTCGTGCTGCTCTGCCAGGCGGCGAATCAGGCCGGCGCCGTAGCCTTCGAGAAACATGTTCTCATCACCTCCCGCACCGTGCAGGGCAATGACCAGGGGCACGGGCTGATCGCCAGTGGTGGCGGGGGGCGCGAATACGCGTGTGGCCAGTTCGTTCTTGCCCATCGCGAAAGTGCGCCAGTAGTCGCCCGCGCGGCGGTAATAGGGGTCGCGACCCGCCTCGAGTGCGGCAATCTCGTCGGCCACGGCGCTGGCCAAGGCGGTGGGGTCGGCCAGATACTGTGCCGTGTTGGTGTCGCTGGGTGCGTTGCTCAACAGGGCGTTGCGCGCGCGGCAGGCGGCCAGTGCTTGTGCCAAGGTCGGTGTCGATTCGATGGCGGCCAACCGCGTGGCTTGCTGGTCGCGTAACGCGTCTAGCGAGGTTGTAACGATGGCGAATTGTCCTTGGGGAAACGCCTCGCCAGCGGCGGTGACCAGTTCCACGCGACAGGTTCCTGGCGACAGGCTGTCGACCAGATCGAGTTCCAGCGAGAGATCCACTTCGTCTCCGGCGGGCACCTCGAACGGCACGTCGACGGCCGTGCCGCTGTCGATCAATCGCAGCCGCAGTGCCAGGGGAATCGCGTCGCTGCCAGTAGTTTCCCGCGGGTAAATGGTAACGATCTTGGCCAGAACCGGCTCGGCCGAATCGGCCACCAGCACGGCCGGCTCGATCGTCACTCGCAGCGAGGCCGCTAGTTGCGCTGCCTGCGACGGGGGCGCGGGCAGAAGGCTGGCGGCCAGCGCGTTGATGGTTTTTACGGCCTGCGCATTCTTGCCAGAAAAGAAGGCCAACGTGGCGGCATCGAATTGGCGATTGACATCGGCCACGCGTTCGGCCGGGGGTGGGTACGCGGCGAGCGTCTGTTCAAATCGCAGGTAGGACGCCGCTAGGTCCGCGCGCGAGGCACGCACCGCGCGGCGGGTGGCGCTGGCATCGTTCGTTGGGTCGGCTGCGCGCAGGCAGGGTGCTGCGAGCAAGGCCATGCCGCAGGCTATGGTGGCGAGAACTCGGCGGGGCGTGGCCGGGGGTAAGGTGTGCGACATCTTGAAAGGCTCCAGGAGAGATGTCAGTGCTAGCCGGTAGTTTCTAACAAATTGGCGGGGCGAATCGCACATTTCCAGCGGGTTTTTTAGCTTTACGCATGACGCGGGATCCTTCCAAGGCAGGCGACCAATTCGCCGCGATCGCAGAACGATCGGATTTCAGCAATTTCGTCGGCCTCAGAGTCCTAGAAACCATTGGCGAGGGGTCCGCAACACGTTCAGGCCAAGATTTCGTAGCAGTTGAGGGGCCCAAATACTACCGCGCAGCGGCATGTGACGCGAATGAGCTGATATTTGGACCTCGGCCCGTTGGCTGATCCAACAATTCTATATGTGCCGGTCCCTGACCAACGCGCCGGGCGTGATCACGCCCGTGCCGCCTGCCCTGGCCGCGGTATCGGAACAACTGCTGCGAAGCGGGACGACGCGGTAGAATCAACGGACGGTTAGGCCTCGATTCCAAGTGGGTGGCCACGAAGCAGGTTGGTCTGGATGGGATATCGCACGCTCGGTGCCTGTGTCGCAGACTTGGCCGCCTGTGGCCAATTGCGCGCGATCGAAGTCGAGATCGACCCTTTTCTCGAAGCCGCCGAGATCCAACGCCGCGTGTACCAGGCCCAGGGACCGGCGCTGTTGTTTCGTCGCGTCAAGGGCTGCCGGTTTCCGCTGCTGTCGAACCTGTTTGGCACGCGCGCCCGGGTGCATTTTCTGTTTCGCGACACGCTGGCCCGGGTGCGGCAGTTGATTGAACTGAAGGCCGATCCGTCGTTGGCGCTTCGTCGGCCGTGGCACTATCGGGGTGCACCTTGGACGGCACTGTCGATGGCGCCGCGGCGCGTGCGCAGCGGTCCGATCCTACGGCACGAGATTCGGGTGAGCGAATTGCCGCAGGTGGTGGCCTGGCCCGGAGACGGGGGAGCCTTTATCACGTTGCCGCAGGTTTATACTGAGGATCCACAGCGACCCAGTCTGTGGCAATCGAATTTGGGCATGTATCGCGTGCAACTTTCTGGCGGGCAGTATGCACCCGACCGGGAAGTGGGAATGCACTATCAGATTCATCGCGGGATCGGTATTCATCACGCGGCGGCGGTGGCGCGGGGAGAAGGGCTGCCAGTGAGCGTGTTCGTGGGGGGTCCTCCGGCCTTGAGCGTGGCGGCGGTGATGCCGCTGCCGGAGGGGATGTCGGAGCTAACGTTCGCCGGCGCGCTCGGGGGGCGACGTGTGCCGATGATTGTGCGGCCGGGGCAGCCGGCGATTCATGCCGAAGCCGATTTCTGCCTGGTCGGCAGCATCGATCCGCAAGCACAAAAGCCGGAAGGGCCTTTTGGAGACCACCTGGGGTACTACAGCCTGGCGCACGATTTTCCCGTGCTGCGCGTCGAGCGGGTGTATCATCGCGAGGGTGCCATTTGGCCGTTCACGGTGGTGGGGCGGCCACCGCAAGAAGATACGCAGTTTGGCGCGCTGATTCACGAGCTAACCGGGCCGGTGATTCCCACGGTGGTGCCCGGTGTGCGCGAGGTGCATGCTGTCGATGCGGCCGGCGTACACCCGTTGCTGCTGGCCGTGGGGAGCGAGCGGTACACGCCCTATGCCCCCCGCACGCGGCCGCAAGAACTGTTGACCCAGGCCAACGCACTGTTGGGACAGGGCCAAATGTCGCTGGCGAAATACCTGTGGCTGGCCGCCGGCGAGGACGATCTGTCGTTGCGCGCGCACGACGTGGCGCGTTTCTTGACGCATGTCTTGGCGCGTGCCGATTGGCGGCGCGATCTGCATTTCCAGACCCAGGGAACGATCGACACGTTGGATTATTCAGGCACGGGCTTGAATGAGGGCTCGAAGCTAGTGATCGCCGCGGTGGGGCCCGTGCGCCGCGCGTTGATCGCGAGCGTGCCCAGCGACCTGACGTTGCCAGCGGGGTTTCACTCGCCGCGCGTGGCGCTGCCGGGGGTGCTGGTGCTGGCGGGGCCCAGTGCCTGCGACGAGCGGGGGGAGCAGGCCCTGGAACGCTGGGTCGCCCAGGCGCCGGCCGAGCATCCGATCAATGCGTTTGCCTTGATGGTGGTGGTCGACGATAGCGAGTTCACGGCGCGGAATTTGGACAACTTTCTGTGGGTGACGTTCACGCGGTCGAACCCAGCGCGCGATGTGACCGGTTTCGGAGCGGAAACCACGCACAAACATTGGGGTTGCCGGGGGGCGCTGGTGATCGATGCTCGGATCAAGCCGCAGCATGCGCCGCCGTTGGTGCCGGATGACAAGGTGAGCCGGCAGGTCGAGGCGTTGGCCGCGGCGGGTGGGCCCTTGGCCGGGTTGTTCTAGGCCCGACTTGTTCTTGAGCCTGCTGCCGCGGGGCCGAACGTGTCGTGTGTGCTGGGTCAAGCCGCACTCGGCGCTGACTCACGTACAGGGGAACTGCAAAGAGAATTGCGAGGGGGTCAATACGCCCCGCCGCACTGCCAGAGCCGGTGGCACCCCGGCGTGTCGAATTCTCGAGCGGGCTGCTAAGGCCCCGTACGACGCGTTAGACTCTGGTGGCGCGCGACCCACCGGCGTGGTGTTTCGCGAACCGCAGACTGCCAACCATTGCCCCAGGACATGCGCGATGCCCCAGCTTAGTTTTTACGGCGCGACCGAAACCGTGACCGGCTCGAAATATGTGATCGAGTCGGAAGGGGCACGGGTGCAAGTTGACTGCGGGCTGTTCCAGGGGCTGAAGGAGTTGAGGTTGCGCAACTGGGACGCGTTACCTTATGACCCGGCGACGGTCGACGCCTTGGTGCTGACGCACGCGCATATCGACCACACGGGATATTTGCCGCGGTTTGTCAAAGCAGGCTTTCGCGGGCCGATATATTGCACGCCTGCCACGGCTGAACTGACCGAGCTATTGTTGTTCGATTCGGCCCGGAACCAGGAGGAAGACGCGACTTATGCCAACCGTCGCGGCTTTTCCAAGCACCACCCGGCGCTGCCCTTGTATGCACCGAAGGATGTAGCGCCCGTGCTGCGGTTGCTGCGGCGCACGCCGCGAAGCGAGTGGTTCGAGCCGGCCCGAACGCTGGCCATGCGTTTTCACGACGCGGGTCATCTGTTGGGGTCGGCCATGATTGAAACCGCGATCACCACCGCAGCCGGTCAGGTGCGGGTGTTGTTTTCGGGCGACGTGGGCCGGTACGGTGCGCCGCTGTACCACGATCCGCAACCTCCGCCAGCTTGCGACTATTTGGTTTGCGAGAGCACCTACGGCGATCGCGAGCACGACGACCGTCCGGTGCTGGACGAACTGGCCGACGTGATCCACGAGAGCATGCGACGTGGCGGGGTGATTCTGTTTCCCGCCTTTGCCGTAGGGCGCGCTCAGCAATTGATATATCTCTTGCGGCTGTTGATCGCGCAGCGTCGGATTCCGGAACTGGCGATTCACGTCGACAGCCCCATGGCGGTATCGGCTACGAATATCTATGCCGAATTCGTGGGCGAGCACGATCTGAGCGAAGCGCAACTTACCCCTCGGGCGGTGGCGCTCGACGGGCGTAACGTCCACCTGGTGCGCACCACGGGCGAGAGCAAACAATTGAACCAGTTGGCCGGTCCCGCGGTGATTATCAGTTCGTCGGGCATGCTGACGGGCGGGCGGGTGCTGCATCACTTGCGGCAGCGCCTGCCCGAGCCGCGAAACACCGTGGTGCTGGGCGGTTTCATGGCGGCGGGCACGCGCGGCCGGTTGCTGAAGGATGGGGCCAGGACGCTGAAGATGCACGGACAGCAGATTCCGGTGCGCGCGGCGGTACGCGAGATTTCGGGCCTGAGCGGGCATGCCGGGCGCAGCGAGCTATTGCGGTGGTTGGCACCCTTAGCCGCGCCGCGGCAAGCCTTCTTGACCCACGGCGAGCTATCGGCCTCGCAATCGCTCGAGCGCACCCTGGTGGCCGATCGCCACTGGAATGTGACCATTCCGAAGTATGGTCAACAATTCGCGTTGGAGGCGCGGTCATGAGTGACGAATTGCCTGGGGCCAGGCCCGATCCGGGGCGTGCGGCCGGTGGTTCGAAAGCCGGCCCGGCAGCGTGGCCCGTCGCGGTCGAGACACCCGGCGATATCGAGCGGCTACGAGGGGCGATCTTGGCCTCGGCGAGTTATGCCGAGGTGGAAGACGATCGCGAGTTCTTGCGCCGCCCCGAGTTGCGGTCGGTGCGGTTGATGCTGGAATTTCTCAAGCCAGAGATGGCGTTGGAAGCGGCCGGAGTGCGATCGACCGTGGTGGTCTTCGGAGGAACGACGATCGTGCCCGAGCACGAAGCCCGGGTAC
>CAYSXM010000228.1:0-6773 GCA_964434905.1 uncultured Pirellulales bacterium
TAGTGCTCCGCGAATTCGCTCGATTCCAAGATTGAACTGCGACCGAGCACTCGTCCCCAAGTCGGATTGAAACAGGGAGCTATCGCTCTGGTCGCTCCGACACCGTCACGTTGAGCGTCAGCGGCTGCCCACCCCGCAGGATGTTGACTTCGACCTTGAGGCCAATCTCTGTCTCTGCCACCCGTCGGCTCAACTCCGACGGCGAATGTACTTCGACCCCGTTCCAGCGTGTAATCAGGTCGGATGGCAACAAGCCGGCCCGGTCGGCCGGCGACCGCGGCAGAACCTCGGAAACGACACTCCCCTCGAATTGCCCCAGTCCCAATTCCTCGGTCAATTCAGGCGTCAGCTCGCGCTGGGCCACGCCTAGCCAACCACGTCGAACCCGTCCCTCGCGTCGTAGTCGTTCATACACTTCTTGGGCCAGCGCGCTAGGAATCGCGAAGCTGACCCCTTGAAACGATTGGCCCACAATCTGGGTGTTGATCCCCACGATCTCGCCACGCAGATTCACCAGCGGCCCTCCGCTGTTGCCCGGGTTCACCGCGGCGTCGGTCTGCAAGAAAGTCTGGTGGGGGTTGTCGTTGATGACACCGTGCTCGCGTTTGGCGCTGACAATTCCCGCCGTCACGCTGCGGTCGAGACCAAAGGGATTGCCCACTGCCAACACCCAATCGCCCACCTCGAGCGTTTCGCTCGAGCCCCAGGGCACCGCCGTCAACTGGTCCAGGTCGACTCGCAATACCGCCAGGTCGGTCAACGGGTCGATGCCCACCACCTCGGCATTTCGCGCGGTTCGGCCGTCGCTAAGGTGCACGTCGACGTGCTGCGCATCGGCAATCACATGATAGTTGGTAACCACCCAGCCGCCGGCATCCACCACCACCCCTGACCCTTCGCCCTTGCTGGTGCGCTGGGTGGGAGCGCGGTCCGAAATCTTCGCGCCGGCCAAAGACTCTTCGGGCAGCACCCGCACGGCGTCGACATGAACCACGCCCGGTTCCACACTCTGCGCCACCAACCGAAAGGCTTCGCCGGTGGAATTCAAGCTCGCCAACTCGGTCCGTGCCACGTCGGCCTTCGCCCGCTGTTGGCCGCGAGTCACCGCGTATTGTACGCGCTCCACCCACCACGGCACGGCCCACAGGCAAACCATCGTTAGTGTCAGCCAGGCCAAACGCCAAACACGCGGTTGCCAACCGCCGGGTCCCAGAGGCGTGGATGTTTCGTTGGGTGTCACGGGCGCCGGACAGTCAGCCAGCGCCGACTCGGTCTGCGCTTCCGCCACGGTTTGCCATGCTGACGACATGCGATACGCCGTGAAAAGAGTGGACCGGCCCCCACCACACGCCCTGGCTGCCAGCGGCCGAACGCCTCTGGAAACCGCACGGACGCCAGCGATAGAACATCACCGACGTCGCAGCTTCTTCGTCCAACGCACACCGCACGCACCCGCGCTGCACCAGGTGTTGCCACGCATTATAGTCGCCGGCAGATAGCAAGCGAGCATTTCGCAACCCCTAGCAAAGCGCGCGCCGAAATCGAGGGCGTGCCGGCCGAATCTCCGCAGGGGGGGGCTCGCGCGACGCCGCACGACCTGGCTGCGGGTATCTCCGCGCCGGCCCCGGAATTTTTCACGGGCGTCTGACACCCGCCGTTCTGGCAGTCCGTCGATCTCTTCAACGGGCAGTTTGCGGCCGTAACCGGGGAGGTTGCCCGGCGCGACCCGCCAGAAAAAACGCGCTTGCCAGTTTGACTCCCATGGCGCGGCCGCGTTAGGCTATTGCCCATGCCCTGAGTACCAGGGCCGGGGCAACAGTTTTTCGCGAGTGGAAGCCTCTTCGACGCGTGGGAGGCTTCCCTTTTTGTTGCGCGGTTTCCCTGCGCCAGGCAAGCCCACGAACGGCGCCTCTCGGCAATCATCCACCGGGCACCGGCTCGTTGCGCTGGCGCAACGCAAGTGACACAAGCCTTCGAGTCGAGTTGGCCGGCAAGATCCACGAGAGACGCTCGAAATGCCCGGCCAGCGCTATTCTTGACCGCGCTGGCGACAGCGTCTTCGCGACGGTAACTTTCGACCGCCGGCTAGCCTGGCAGAAGCAAGGCATATTTCTG
Source organism: uncultured Pirellulales bacterium (assembly GCA_964434905.1). Taxonomy (GTDB): domain Bacteria; phylum Planctomycetota; class Planctomycetia; order Pirellulales; family CAYNRE01; genus CAYSXM01. Next base: position 2,116 of record CAYSXM010000228.1, read on the forward strand.
GATGTTGCCGCGGCAAGCCATCGTCGTCGTTGTCGATCGCTGGCAGCCGGCCTTTTTCGGCGCCTATGGCAATAGCTGGATCGAAACGCCGCACCTCGATCAGCTCGCCACCGGCGGATGCGTGTTCGACCTGGCCTTGGCAGCCGGCGACGACCTTGAAAGTGCCTATACCGGCTATTGGAACGCGCGCCACCCGCTCGAACCGACAGCGCCCTTCGCGCTGTCTGCAGCGCTGGAAGCGGCACGGGTGGCCACCGCGCTGGTGACAGACGAACCTCAAGTAGCGGGTCACGGCGCCGCCGGTTGGTTCGACGAATTGGTACGCTTGCCGCCGAGCACAGCCGATTCGTCGGCCGACGCCGTGGAAGAAACGCACCTGGCCCGAGTCCTGGCCGCAGCGGCTGCCGTGCACGAAGAGCTTCCTCCGGCCAGCTTGCTGTGGATTCACGCGCGCGGGTTCTCTGGTCCCTGGGATGCGCCCCGTTCCTATCGCGAGCGATTGGCCGATCCCGACGACCCGCCCCCGCCGCTGCTCGTGACGCCTCCCGTGTGCCGGTTGGCGGCCGACGCCGACCCCGACCTGCTGTTGGGCTATCGCCGTGCCTACGGTGGCCAAGTGGCCGCTGCCGATGCGCTGTGGGGCGCGTTTGCCGCCGCGATTTCCGAGCGCGCGGCGAGCGCCGAAACGATGTTGTTGTTCTGCTCGCCGCGCGGTTATCCCTTGGGCGAACATGGCGTGGTGGGCCACGACCCGCACGCACTCTACGCCGAAACCTGCCACGTGCCCGTGTTCATGTCGTTGCCCGCTGGAAGGTGTGCCTGGCAACGATCGAGCACCCTGGTGCAACCAGCCGATATCGGCGCGACCCTGGCCGCGTGGTGGAATCTCGATGGCCTGCCGCGTCGGGGCGACGCGCGCTGCCTGGTCGATCTGATCTGCTCGGCGCGGCCGCTGGGCCGCGATCGGGCCTGGGCATCGACCCCCCAGGGGGCCGCCTCGTTGCGAACAAGTGCGTGGCACCTGCATCGCCGCGGTTCCACGCCCGCGGCGCCCCCTGCTTCCTGGGAGCTATTCGCCAAACCCGACGATCGCTGGGACCAGAACGAGGTAGCCGATCGCTGCACGGACATAGTCGCCGATCTGGTGCGGGCCGCCGAGGCCTTGACCTCGGCTTTGTCTGCCGGCCAGACCGATGAGCTCGCCCCGCTGAGCGACCGGCTCACCAATGTATGGCGCTAGTACCAAGATCCACGGCGGTAACTCCAAAAACGCTAAAACTCTCGGTTGAGGGAAGAAAGTTTTGACCAATCGACCTGGCCGGGCTAGTTTGGAACCGTTATCGCGGCTGGCAGATCGGCGTTCGCCGGTTCTCCCGCGGCGATGGGCGGAATGCCTTGTGGTGCGGCTGGCCTAGCACGCGCGACTTAGGCAGTGGTTACGTCCCTCGTCTGCGTCTGCCATTCCGCGAGCGCTGGAGGATACGCAGATGACGCTGCAAGAGATCCTGCGCGCCAAAGGTACCGCCGTGGTCACGGTGCGTGCCGAGGCCACGCTCGAAGAGGTTGTGTCGATTCTCGTGGAACACAACATCGGTTCCTTAGTGGTTTGCGAACCAGGCTTCGCCACCCGCGACCGCCGGTTGGTCGGCATCGTAACCGAGCGCGACATCCTGAGGGCCTGCGCGCGGCACCGGCGGCCCTTGGCCCAATTCCTGGTGCGCGATGTGATGACCACCGACGTGATTACAGGCGCCTTGGACGACAGCGTCGAGAGTGCCATGGGCACGATGACCGAGCACCGCATACGACACCTGCCCGTGGTGGACCAGGGGGTGTTGCGGGGCATCATCTCGATTGGCGACGTGGTCAAAACGCAGCACGACCAACTGACGCTCGAAAACCACTTCCTCAAGAGTTATCTCCGCGGGGAATAGGCTTGCGCCGCAGGCGTACGCTATAACGGGGACCGTGGTCGGCTCCTACGGAGCCGGCGCGGGTCGTCGACCCACCTGGCACCGGGGGAGGGCGCAGCGCCCCCGTGTTGCTGGCGCTCGACGATGCTCCTTTCAGACCCTCCTGCACAGGCCCCCTGGGCGGCGACATGCCTGGAACCAGCGCGATACCCGACTTGATCTCGGTGGCGCAAACCACCGAGATCGAGTTCCTGCGCCAGATTTTCGTGCGCGATCAAATGGCCCAATGGGCGCGCCAGCCGCTGGTGATGGCGCGCGCCGACGGCGTGCACTATTGGGATGTCGCGGGCAAACGCTATCTCGACGCACTGTCGGGCATCTACGTGGTTTCCGTGGGCCACAACAACCGCCGCGTGATCGACGCCGTGCGTCGCCAGTTGGACGTGTTGCACTTTTCGCCCCCCATGCACGGCACCAACCCCGTGGCGGTGCAACTGGCCAACTTGCTGGCGGAATTGGCGCCGGGCGATTTGTCGACGGTCAAGCTGGCCGCCAGCGGTTCCGAAGCCACGGAGTCAGCCATCAAATTGTCGCGGCAATATCACCGCCTGACCGGTTCGCCCGGCAAATACAAAGTGATCAGCCGCTATCAGGCCTGGCATGGTTCGACACTAGGGGCACTGTCGGCCTCGGGACTCAAATCGCGAAAGACCGTTAACGAGCCGCTGGCCCCCGGATTCCTGCACGTCTTTCCGCCCACCTGTTACCGCTGTCCATTCGGTAAGAGCTATCCGACCTGCGATCTGACCTGCGCCACCCTGATTGATGACGTCATCGACCTGGAAGACCCCGATACCGTGGCCGCGGTTATTGTGGAGCCCATCGGCCACACCGGCGGGGTGATCGATCCGCCCGACGAGTACCTGCCCGTGCTGCGCGAGCTTTGCGACCGCCACAACGTGCTGTTGATATTCGACGAGGTAATAACCGGCGTGGGCCGCACCGGGCAGATGTTCGCGGCCGACACGTTGGGCGTGGTGCCCGACGTGCTGTGTACCGGCAAGGGGCTTTCCGGGGGTTTCTTGCCGTTGTCGGCCATGATCTGTCGGCGGCACATTGCCGAGGCGTTTTGGGGCCCGGTTCCACAGAACCCCGGATTTGTCGAGGGGCATACCTTCGAAGGCAGTCCCGTGGCCTGCGCTGCAGGCATTGCCGTGCTGCAAGAAATTCTCGAGCGCGACCTGTGCGCCAACGCGCGGTTGCAAGGAGCGCGGCTGCGCCAAGGGTTCGAACGCCTGGCCGCACGCCATGGGGTGATCGGCGATATCCGTGGCCGGGGATTGTTTCAGGCCATCGAGTTGGTCCGCGATCCGGCTACCAAACAACGCTTCGGCGCCGAGGTGTCGCTCGGAGTGCGCGTCGGCCGCCGCGCCCTCGAGCACGGCCTGTTGTGCCGCTTCGATCCCCACTGGATCGCCATGGGCCCGTCGCTGGTGGTCACCGCCGAACAAATCGACGAAATGCTGGCCCTGCTCGACCTTAGCCTGGGCGAAGTCTTGTCGGAATTGCCAGCGGAATTGTCAACCTAGGGACGGCGAAACAAGAACCGGTACAATTCTTTTTGCGTGCCACTGGCTTAGCCAGTGCAATTGCTCCGGAGAATTCGGACACTGGCAAAGCCAGTGGCACGCCTAGCGCATCAACACCTGCCACAACGTCTACGTTGATCTTTCGCGGTCCCTAGCGATCTGGCGCGCCTGTCACCCAGGCAGTTCGCCGGCGCCGGGCCACGCACACTTACCAGCCCCCCAGCATACGCGCCACCAGTGCCAAGGAGTTGTTCATGCCGGAAGCGTTCGCAGGCAGGGTAGCGCTTGTGACCGGCGGCTCGCGCGGCATCGGCCGAGCCACCGCCCTGCGCTTGGCCAGCGAGGGGGCCGACGTGGCAATCAGCTACGCCACGCGCGAGCCCGCGGCCCGGCAGGTGGTCGCCGAAATTCTAGCGCTGGGACGGCGCGCCGTGGCGGTCGCCGCCGATGTGGCCCAGCCCGAGCGGGTAGCACGGCTCGTGGACACCACCCGCGCTCAGTTGGGCCCGATCGACCTGCTGGCCCATTGCGGGGCGATTAGCAATGTTTGCACTCACGACGAATTGTCGTTCGAACGCTGGAAAGAGACGATCGACGTCAACCTGCATGGCACCTTCCTCGTGCTGTTCGCCGTGAAAGACGAAATGATCGCCCGAGGTTTCGGCCGTATCGTCACCATGTCGTCCATCGCCGGGCTGCGCCCGCGGCAGATGCAAATTCACTATTCGACCGCCAAGGCCGGCGTGGTAGCGCTGACGCGCTCCTGCGCCGAGGCCTGGGGACCACACAACGTGCGCATCAATTGCGTGGCGCCCGGACTAGTGGAAACCGAAATGGTCCACGTGCTATCGGCCGAACGATTGGCCGAACTCACTGCCGTAACGCCCCAACGCCGCATCGGCCAGCCCGAGGAAATCGCCTCCACCATCCGTTTCTTGCTCAGCGACGAAGCCAGCTTCATCACGGGGCAAACGATCGTCGTTTCGGGTGGTCGCGAAATGTTGCCTTAGCCCGAATTATTCAACACGAACCCCCCGTCATTGAAGGGGTGGCCAAGACCAATACTCACACCCGATCGCCGGAGCACTGAGCAAGCCCGCGGCACCTGCGCTCGGCCCCATGTCACGGACGTGGGTCTCAGACGTTTTACGGCAAT
>CAYSXM010000229.1:0-6772 GCA_964434905.1 uncultured Pirellulales bacterium
TGGGCCAGAAGCTCGCTCAGGCGGCAATCGATTTCACCGTCAAGCCGGCCAGCCCATAGGTTCCGGGCTGTAGGATTCAACTGCCACGAGGCTCAGGCCGTGGCCGGACAACGTTTTCTTTTTCATTCGCCAGCAACATTTTGAAGTGTGCCGACGGCCGACCGCTTCTTCATGGTGCGTCCAGGTCGAACCGTCCTGGCGGGCTTGAACGTTTTTCCGTCGCGCGCGATTGCCCAGAGACCTTCGCCGATAACCGTGGACGAAATGCCACGGGCTCCTCTTCTCTGTTCGTGCGAATTGGCGACAACGCCGCGGCTCGGCGTTTATCTTTGAGCCCAGGGAACCGACAGATTCAGGCGATTGCAGAGGTCAACCGCGGCCTGGTACAGGGATTGTTGCGTGGCCGCCGCCCATAGATAGAGCTGGTTGCCCGCGGAGCCGCAGCCGAAGCAGCGATAAGTGTTTTGGCTCAGATGTGCGGAAAACGATCGGCTGTGTGCCGAACGTGAACCATGCACCGGGCAGGCTCCGCGAAGTTGTTGTCCCGCGCACTCGGTTGGCGAGAAGTTGAGCAAGTCCAGCACGTCGACCAGACTAATCTGCGCGCGCACCGCCTTGAAGTCCACACCTGGCAAGTGACTACCCCCGGTGACAGAGAAGAGGAATCCGTATCCAAGATCGGTGCTTGTCGGTTCTGCGTGACTGTTTGTCTCGGTTTCGCAGCTTCGATTTTCAGATGGTCGGTCACGAACCCCGTACATGACATCACTATCTCGGCGTGTGGTCCGCCGAGCGTATTGGTAAAGACGCGACCCAACCCGCGGGGCCGGCGTTTCGCCAACTCCTAGCTGGCTTCTGCCAACCTCTGTCCGGCCCAAAAATCATGTTTAGATTCCAGCCAGTTCGTGCTTGACACCGATACGGTACAAATGTACATATATCGAGCCGGTCGGGAAACGGGCTGCCGCAGGGCCGACTAGGCTGGCACGGACTATCAGGCTGCCACGGACTATCAGACTGCCATGGCCGATCAGACTGCCCAAGCGATCGGGGCCGGCCGGTTGTCCGCGGAACCGAAACAGCAAGTCGAACGGGTTGGGCAAGTCGAACCAATCGTCAGCGGGGGGGTGCCATGCAGCGAACGCTGAAAGTTTGGCCGGAAATGGCCCCAGAGCAGCACTCCGCCCCAGAACAGCACTCCGCCCCAAAGCAGCACTCGGCTGCCGAGCCGGTATCGGCCCCCGGCACCCCGGCGCGGCGGCAGTTGGCGTGCGATTTGCGCCAGGAGCTCCGGCGCTGGGAGACCGCGCCACGGGCCAGCCAGTCGCTGGCGATTTCCACCGGCCAGCGGGTGCTCGACGAATTGCTCCCCCGCCGCGGTGTGGCCCCTGGCACCCTGGTCGAATGGCTGGCGGCCGACCAGGGGTCGGGCGCCTGGACCTTGGCCCTGTGCCAAGCACGCGAGGCCTTACGCGGCGGGGGGATGCTGGTAGTGGTCGACACCGCGGGCGAGTTCCACGCTCCGGCCGCGGCGGCGTGGGGGGTCGACCTCCAGCGGCTGCTCGTGGTGCGCCCCAACTCGGCGGCCGATGCCCTGTGGGCTTGCGATCAGGCATTGCGTTGCCCGGGCGTGGGGGCCGTGTGGAGTTGTTCTGGCGAGTGGAACGAGCGCGCCTATCGCCGGTTGCAATTGGCTGCCGAGGCGGGCGGCGGGTTGGGAATTCTGGTGCGCGCCGCAGCGGCCCGGCAGACCCCTTGCTGGGCCGATGTTCGCTGGTGGGTCGAGCCATGTGGGTTAGCTGGCACTGCGGCAGTCACGCCGCGACGGCGACGTTGGCGCGTGGAACTGCTGCGGTGCCGGGGCTCGACGGCCGGGCAGTCGGTCACCTGGGAGTGCCACGCCGGCGAGGACGACGATCGAGGTTCCGTGGAACGAAGCGAAGACCGCCATGCCACGCCGTGTGCTATGCCTGTGGCTGCCCGAATGGCCCCTACAGCGAGTGCTGTTTGATCATCCCGAATGGGTTGGTCTTCCGGTGGCTGTCTGTCAAGCGTCGCGCCGCACGGCGTCGCGGGGTACTGCTGGACAAAGTGTGGCCGGTGGGGCGGGGGTAGGAATCAATCCCTCTGCGGCGGTGCTCGCTTGTAGCGTGGCAGCAGCGCGGCGCGGGGTACGCGTGGGCTTGCCGGCGGCCGAAGCCTTGGCCCTGGCCGCGGTCGGTGCGGAACGCGGCCAAGATGCTGGGCCAACCCGGCGTCTGGGTGGCCGCTTGCACCTGGTGCCTCACTGCCCCGACGACGACCGCGCGGCCTTAGCACGACTAGCCCGCTGGTGCTATCGCTACAGCCCGATGGTGTGCCTGGAAGACGCGCCGGCGCCGGAAAGCCTGGTGCTCGATATCAGCGGCTGCGGCCGGCTGTTCGGCGGCGAGGATGCGTTGGTTCGACAGTTGGCTGACGAATTAACCGCGCGGGGGGGCGTGGTCCGGTGCGCGGTGGCCGACACCTGGGGGGCCGCTTGGGCGTTGGCCCATTATGGCGCGTTGCATTCCCTGGAACGCGCGGCGCTCGGCACCTCGGCCGTGGCGCCCAGCGTGTGGTGCGATGGCGGGCCCTTGACGTCGGGCTGGCTGATCGCCGCCGAGGGAACGGGGCTGGCCCTGGCCGAGCAACTGCCGATCGAGGCCTTGCGGCTGCCGGCTGCGGCGGCCGATGTTCTCGCGGCGCTGGGGCTGTGTACGGTGGGCTCGCTGGCTAAACTGCCCCGCGCGGCCGTTGCGGCCCGGCTGGGGTCCGTGGTGCTCCGGCGATTGGATCAGCTCGAAGGAGGATTGACAGAGGTAGTCGCTCCCGAGCCCGAGGTGCATCGCGTCTCGGCCGAATGGGTGTTAGAACACCCGCTGGCCGATTTTGCCATGTTGACGGCGGTGTTGGCCCGGCTGGTCGACGAGGTAGCTGCCGCCTTGGCCGCCCGGCAGCAAGCTGCTCAGGAACTGGTCTGTTGGCTACGAACCGAGCCAGCCACAACCTTTCGGTTGCGATTGTTCCGCCCCACCGCCAGCCCCCGCCACTTGCTCGATCTGTTGTGTACCCGGCTCGAGCGCGAGCCGCTGCCGGGCGAGGCCACGGCGATGCGGGTGTGGGTTACGTTGACGGCCCCACAAACGATGCGGCAGCAAGAACTGTTTTCCGATCGCCGTGCCGCGCAGCAACCGCTAGCCGAATTGGTCGATCGGCTGGGCACCCGGCTGGGGCGCGAGGCCGTGCTGGCACCACGGCTGGTAGCCGACGCGCAGCCAGAGTTTGCCTGTCGCTGGGTTCCCCTGGTCGGGTCTCGTGGTGCTGTTACTGCGCAATGGGCGCCCACCCGGCGTGCCGCGCGCCGGCCGAAGGCCACACCGGGGCCTGCTCCGGCGGCCGAGCAGGCCGGACTGCGCCCCACGCAATTGCTGCGCCGACCCGAGGGGGTGCGGGTGTGGTCGGTGGCCCCCACGGGGCCCCCGCAACGGCTTTGCTGGCAAGGTCAAGAGTTCGCCTTGGCCCAGGTTTGGGGCCCGGAACGAATTGAAACCGGCTGGTGGCGCGGTCGGAGCGTGGGCCGCGACTATTTTCAGGTCGAACTGGCCGACGGCCGTCGCGCCTGGCTGTTTCGCAGACAAAGCGATGGGCAATGGTTTCTGCACGGGTGGTTTTCGTAAGCCACGGCGCACTCCCGTCGCCCCACCGGCGCCCGACGGCAAGTCGCGTCCACGGGGGAACTGCAAAGTTCAATGCGAGGGGGTCAGGAACCTGTTTTCGGCCTACGGAACTCGGTTGAATGCAGTGCGTGTTGACCGAAAAAGGTTCCAGACCCCGACTTTGCAGTTCTCCTGGTCGCGTCCACGCCCCCCTGGCCTACGCTGCGCTGCCGTTCGTATAATCGAGAGCGTGCTCCCCCATGCCCGGGTCGCCCCCGCTGCGTGGTGCCACGGTCGCCCGACGGGCGGCCGGCGGTAAACCCGACGGAGCCGCACACACTATTTGCCGCCGAGGTGGGGCCATGCCGGTTCAGATGGAATTGTCGCGGATCATCATCAGCGAAGTGAACAACGAGCAGGTGATCTATCTGAAAGAGGTCGAAGGCGACCGCCAGTTCCCCATTCTCATCGGCATCTTCGAGGCCAACAGCATCCATCGCCGGGTGACGGGCCTGGCATCGCAGCGACCGCTGACGCACGATCTGCTGGTGGCCACCGTCGATCAGTTGGGCGCCACCTTTCAAGACGTGGTGATCTCGGAGTTGAAGGAACACACCTATTACGCCCGGCTGCGCATTCGCCATGGTGGCGAGTTGGTGGAAATCGACGCCCGACCGTCCGATGCCATTGCCGTGGCGGTGACCTGCGATCCGCCGCTGCCGATCTACGTCAGCGAAGACGTGCTCGACGACGTGCTCGGTGAGTGAGCCCGACGCCGAAATGCACCATTCCACCGCCACCCACCACGCGGAACCACCCCACCCCGGTGCGGTGCTGCTGTCGTTGGTGGTGCCGGTCTATCGCTCGGCCGCCACGCTGGCCGAACTGGCCGCCCGACTACACGCCGTCGGCCGGGCCACGGCCCAACCCTATGAACTGGTGTTCGTCGACGATGGCAGCCCCGACGACTCGTGGGCGGTGCTCGCCATGCTGCAAGCAGCCGACCCGGCCCACGTGGTGGCGGTGCGCCTGATGCGCAATTTTGGCCAACACAACGCGCTGATGTGCGGCTTTCGCGTGGCGCGCGGGCAAGTGCTCGTAACCCTCGACGACGACTTGCAGAACCCGCCCGAGGAAATTCCGAAACTGCTGGCCACGCTCGAGGCACAGCAGGCCGACCTGGTGTATGGTCGCTACGACCACAAGCAACACGCCGCTTGGCGCAACCTGGGCTCGTGGCTGGTCAACTCGTTTTATCGTTTTGTGTTTCAATCGCGAATCACGGTCAGTTCGTTCCGCGCTGTGCGTCGCGAGTTGGTCGAATCGGTGCTGACCTATCGCGGCAACTTCACGTTTGTCGACGGTCTGTTCGCCTGGAACACCCAGCGGGTCGCCGAGACCCTGGTCGACCACCACCCGCGGCGCCATGGTCGCACGGGCTACTCGCTGGCCAAGCTGGCCACGCTGGGGCTGAACCTGTGGACCAATTTCTCGCTGGCGCCATTGCACCTGGTTACGCTCACCGGGTGCCTGCTGGCCACGGCCGGTTTTGGCACCGGGCTGTACTACCTAATACAGTATTTCGCCAACCAGATCACCGTGTCGGGCTATGCCTCGACTATTGTGGCGGTGCTGGTTTTGGGGGGCGCGCAGCTCATGGCGCTGGGCGTGCTCAGCGAGTATCTGGGCCGCCTGCACTTGAACGTGAACCGCAAGCCGCAGTATTCAGTGCGCACACTGCTAGGCAGCCCCGCGGAACGTACCTCGCCCACGACAACGTGTGCCACCGCCGCTGCGCTGCCCGCTGCCCAGAGCGCTCCTCAGCCCACTGCCGCAGCCGAGCGCACAGTGACCGAACACGAGGCGTAGGCAAATAGCCAGTTGCTCGACCAATCGACTTGCCGCAACGCGCGCAGAACCGATGGAACGTGCGGATGTGGGGACTGCGTGGCAGTCTATTTAGAGTCGAATATCGCCAAGCACAAATGTCAACGAAATAGCAAGCGCGAGCATCACTGATACAACCAATTGAAAACGTTGCATGGGGCACCTTGAAAAAAGAGGGAGGCTGGGCGACCAACGCGGCTATTGATCCGATAACTTCGCTGCGTCTTCTGCACTCGGGACCAAGCCCCCCGATCGCAAAAAAAGTGCGAGCTGCGAAACGCGAGCAGCCGCGTCCATTCGCTTGGCATTCCGAAGTGCGACGACCAGTCGATCCGCCGTCTCGGCGGCGCGCTCCCTTAACTCAGCCTTGCCTGGCTCGAGTCGCACCATGTGTAACCTGACCTGCATTGCAGTGTCCACAAATTCCCAATAGAGCGGCTCTTGGTCGAGCGGGGTCGGCACCACATTTTCAATTTGACTTATGAGAACGAGCCCCTCTTCCAGAGAGAAGCCTTCGAAGCTGCCAGCCTCAACAAACCCGTGCAGAATAAGCATGGCCATATTGTTGAGCGTTGCGGGGAAGGCCGCATACGAGCGAGATTTTTGGAAGCTATGCATGGCCCGACGATGCCAGTTGATGGCGTCCTTAGGCGCGTCTGCTGCGTGGCCCAGCGCTCGTTGGGCAACGCCCACCCGGAAATGGGCCAACGCAAGGTCATTTGTTTTCGCGATGGCGCTTGCATCTCGACAAAGAACTTCCTCTGCGATCAACACCACACGTTTTAGATCGTCCACGGTCGCGTCCGCTGGCGAGCCATAGAGGTCCTGATGCTGAAGCCGGCAGTGATAAGCTTCTAACAGCACCGCGAGCTCGATGGGTCGCCACAGCCTAACGTCCTGCTGCCCGCCAATAGCGATAATCGCCTCGTGGCGAATGCGCTCATCAGCCAGTGGGGGATCACGGTTCGGTTTGAATGTCGTTTCAAAAATTCGCGGTACCTGGCTTTCGACAGACACCCGTCGGACCAGGTCTTGGTACGAGCGAATATCGGCCATCAATTTAACGACGCTGCTGCCTAGCAGAAGCACGAGTCCTCCTGCCGCAGACGCCGCGACGAGCTTAATCCGGCGTGGCCATGGCGATTGTGGGATCGTCCGATAGCTCGGAAGTTGCTTGGAGCGCGTGGCCTTCGATTTGCGCGCAGTAG
>CAYSXM010000230.1:0-6766 GCA_964434905.1 uncultured Pirellulales bacterium
GATCGTCGGGGAGAACTGCGTCGAGCCAGCGCCGCGGTGTCTCGAACACTTCCTGGCGAGGCCGACCGAACATCTCTTCGTAACGCTGGTTGAGATAGACCATCTGTTTCTTGTCTGCGGTGGTAATCCAAACCACCGCGGGTGCCTGCTCTGCCAGTTGCCGGAAGCGGGCTTCGCTGTCGGCCAGTTCCAGCTCGGCCAGCTTGCGCTCCGTAATGTCTTCGGCCATGCCGGCCAACAAATACGACTGACCCGCCGCGTCAAGCAGCGGGAAAATGGTGTCGCGCACCCAGCGCACCTGGCCGTCGGGGCGCACAATTCGGTATTCACCCGCGCCCGTAGCTGTTCCGCCGGCGTCGACCTGGGCATCCAGCGATTGGAGTCGGGCCAGATCGTCCGGGTGAATAAAGTGTTGATAATTGCGTGGATTCTCCCAGAGTTTTGCAGGGGAGATGCCGACGATGCGTTCCCAGACATTGTCGTTGAGATAGACCATCTGGCGCTCGTCCAACGAAGTGATCCAAACCACGAACGGCATGTGGGCCGCAAGTTGGCGGAACCGGGCCTCGCTCTCCCATAGATCCAACTCGGCCTGCTTTCGCAAGGTGATATCGCGCGTCGAGCCTGCGGCCCACAATGGTTTGCCCTCCGCGTCACGCGCCACCTGAATTGAATCGGCCAACCAATGCACGGAGCCATCGGGCCAGACGATTCGATACTCGACCTGCTGCGCGCCGTTTTCCGCCGCCGCGGCCTGCACCACGCTGTCGACCAAACTGCGATCATCGGGATGCACCTGCTCCAGAAACGATTCGTAGGTGCGGTGCTGAAACCCGGCAGGCATGCTGTACAGCGGACCCATTTCCGGCGAATAGGACATCTGGCTGGTGCGCGGATTCCACTCCCAGTACGCCAGATTCGACGCGGCCAACAACAGTTGCAGCCGTGCATCAGCACGGAGTTCGTCCTGGTCGAGCGACGGCGGAACGGGTAGTTCTTCCAAATGCCAAAGCCAACCAGCCGGCTGCTCGGCCGCCTGATGCCAAGCGGTTCGCCGTGCCGTGACCACGATGCGTGATCCGTCGCGGCGGGCCAGGGTCACCGACTGATCCGCGACAATTTCCCGCGGGTCAAGCGGCAACAGCTCGGCCGGCACGGGCTGCCCCAGCCGGTCACCGGCCAGCCAGCCCAAGAGTACCGCGGCACGATCAGTCCACAACCGCACCAAGCCATGCTGGTCCACGCCGATCAGCGCCACGGGCAATGTGGCCAGAAAGGCCGCGTCAACCAGCCCAGATGGTGGCGCCCAACTCGGCTCGCTAGAAGTTGGTCGGTGTGTCACCGTAGAGGACTGAAAAGCTGGGGGGGTCGGCGGTTGATTGGGCATCGTCGTCCTGGCAGGGTCGTTCCGAAGCCGCGATTCCACAGCGGCCGCTGCGGAAGATCGCAGCAGGCCGTGTTCGCAGCGCTCACTTGGCATCAAACAACGGGTAGGCTATTGGTACTGGCGCCCATCAGGTGGCATTTCCCCTGAACAAGTTGCGCGGTTCGTGGTTGGCCTTGGCATGTCGGGGCCGGTGCTGGCCACACCCTGACGGCGATCGTGTGGCCAGGGCGAGCCCCGCAAGTGCCTGGGTTCGCCCCCGGCAAACTGCGCTCCAGAATGCCCAGCGGTCTTTGCTAAGAATAGGCGCCCCGGGGATCACGAAACAAATGAATTCCAGCGGCACCTGCCGACCGTCGCGCGCCAATCGGTACGCCCCCAATCGGGGTTGGGCATGCTCGCCACCCACTTAGATGGAACGACTGATGAGCGATCACGGTTTGCCTAGGTCGTCGCCAGAGCAACCGGCCCTGCCCGCCCGCGCGGCTTGGATCTCTGGGCTGCTGTTCCTAGCGACCGTCGCGTGGTATTCCCGGGCCTTGAGCCTTGGCTTTGTCACACTCGACGACGGCGCCTATGTGACGGAAAACCGGTTCGTTCAGCAAGGGTTGTCCGCGCTATCGCTGCGCTGGTTGCCGACCGCAGTCGTGTTGGGCACCTGGCACCCGCTGACCATGCTGTCCCACCTGGTCGATGTGTCGCTGTTCGGGCTCGAGGGGGCCTGGGGGCATCACCTGACCAGTGTGCTGCTGCATGCGGTTTCGGTGGCCGGTGTGTACTGGTGGGTGGCGCGCACCACCGGTCGGCAATTCGCCGCCATCACGGCCGCGGTGGTCTGGGGGTGGCATCCGCAACGTGCCGAATCGGTAGCCTGGGTCGCGGAACGGAAGGATGTGTTGTGCGGGCTAGGCTTCGTGGCCACGCTGTTGGCCTATGGCCGATGGGTGCGCACCGGTGCGCGTCGCGACTGGTGGCTCACCGGGGCAGCCCTGGTGCTGGGGCTGTTGGCCAAACCCATGTTGGTTACGGCGCCGTGTGTGCTGCTGCTGCTCGACGCCTGGCCCCTGGCCCGGCACGCGGGCAGCGAATTTGCGGGGAACCGCTCACGCTGGTGGTTCGCGCGCCTAAATGAAAAGGGCCCCTGGTTAGCACTCGTCGCGCTGTTCTGTTGGCTCACCATGCAGACCCAAGCTCAGGTGGTGGCCACCAGCGCTCAGCCCCGGGGTGTGCGCATCCGGCACATCGTACTTGCTTATGCCGACTATTTAAGACAGGCAGTATGGCCGGTCGATTTGGCAGTGTACTACCCGCGCACAACCATGAACACGTTCGATGCGCGGCTCGCGGCCGCCCTGGCGTTGCTGGTGCTGGCCAGCGCGGCCACCTTGGTGGTGGCGCGCCGGCAACCGTGGTGGCTCGTCGGTTGGCTGTGGTATCTGGGCATGCTCGTGCCGGTTGTCGGTTTTGTGCAGGTCGGCGCACAAGCGCGGGCCGATCGATACACCTATTTGCCGATGCTGGGGCTGGCCGTGGCGCTGGGCATGACGGCCGAGCGATGTGCCCGCGCCGGACCACGCTGGAAGTACGCCAGCGCGGCACTCGTGGCCCTGCTGGGGCTCGCCTGTGGAACGAGCACCTGGTACCAGATCGGCTTTTGGCGCAACACGGAAAGCCTGTACGCCCGAGCCGTCGCCGTGACCGGGCCCAACGTGGTGGCCCAGGAAGGGCTAGCGCGCGCGCTCATCGCGCGCGGCGCACTCGACGAAGGGCTAGCACACCTCGACCAGGCTCTGGCGATTCAACCGGACTATGCCCGGGCCTACTATGCCAAGGGCTATACTCTGGCGCAGTTGGGGCGAGACCAGGAGGCCGGCCAGTTGCTGTCGCGGGCCGTGGCCCTGGGTTTCAACAGCCCCCAGGCACGCTGCGATTGCGGCGCGGCGCTGGTGCGATCGGGGCGACTGGACGAGGCGATGCTCGAATTTCACGAGGCACTGCGCGTGGCCCCCGGCTATGCACCCGCCTTGGTCGGACTGGGCAATGTGGCCCTGGCACGTGGAAAATCGCGCGGTGCCATCCAACGCTTTGAAGAGGCCTTGCGGCTGGACCCGAGTTCGTTCGAAGCAGCCGAGCGGCTGGCCTGGACCTGGGCCACGGCCTCCGACGCCACCGCGCGCCGCCCGGACGAGGCACTGCGACTGGCCGACCAACTGCGCGTGGCCACTCACGAACGCCAGGCCCAGGTGCTCGATACCTGGGGGGCGGCGCTCGCGGCTAGTGGCGATTTTCAGGGCGCGATTCGGGCCGCGGAACGGGCCGTGGAACTGCTAGCAGCACCCCATCAAGCGCCGCAACGCGCCGCCATAGCCGGCCGGGCGACGCTGTATCGCCAGGCTCGGCCCTTTGTCGATGCGCCACCCGCGCCCCACGCCTCTACAGAAAACGATTGATCAGGTTTTCGAGCATCTCTTGGCGGCCACTTCGCGGGGGGCGAACCTCGCCCTGGGCCAGCATGGTTTGTTCCAGCGAGGCAAACGTCGCCTGTCCCGATTCGATCTGGGCGCCCAACCCCGCATCCCACGACGCATACCGCGCTTGCAGCAAGCGCGCCAGTTCGCCGTCGGCGCGAATAGCGGCGGCGATTTTCAGCCCCCGGGCAAAGGCATCCATGCCGCCGATGTGCGCGTGGAACAGGTCGACCGGCTCGAAGCTCTCACGGCGAACCTTGGCATCGAAATTCACCCCGCCGGGTTCCAGGCCGCCGTGGTTCAGCAGCGACAACATGACCTGGGTGGTCAGGTAGATGTCGGTGGGAAACTGATCGGTATCCCAACCCAACAGCAAGTCACCTGTGTTTGCGTCGATCGATCCCAAGAACCCCTGCATCGCCGCGTATTCTAGTTCGTGTTGCATGGTGTGCCCGGCCAACGTGGCATGGTTGGTCTCGAGGTTGAGCTTGAACGACTTCTCCAAACCATACGCGCGCAAGAAATTGATACAGGCAGCGGCGTCGAAGTCGTACTGGTGCTTGGTCGGCTCCTTGGGTTTGGGTTCGATCAGGAATTGCCCCGTGAAACCAATCTGGCGCGCGTGATCGACGGCCAGATGAAAAAACCTGGCCAGGTGATCGAGTTCTCGTTTCAAGTCGGTGTTCCACAGGTTCTGATACCCCTCGCGACCACCCCAGAACACATAGTTCGCGCCCCCCAACTCGTGGGTGACTTCAATGGCCTTTTTCACCTGGGCCGCGGCATAGGCAAACACGTCGGCCTGAGGGCTCGTGGCCGCGCCATGCACATAGCGTGGATTGCTGAACAGGTTCGCGGTACCCCACAGCAGCCGAATTCCCGTGCGCTGTTGTTCCGCCTTGAGCACGCGCACCACCGCCTCGAGGTTGCGATTGCTTTCGGCCAGCGTGGCCCCCTCGGGCGCGACATCGCGGTCGTGGAAACAATAGAACTCGACTCCGAGTTTCTCCATGAACTCGAAGGCGACGTGAACGCGGCGCTGTGCGTTGTCGAGCGAATCGACCGCCGCTTCCCAAGGGCGCTCGAGCGTGCCCATGCCGAACGGATCAGCCCCCGTGCCGCGAAACGTGTGCCAATAGGCCACGGCGAACCGAAAATGGTCGCGCATCGGCCGCCCCTCGACCAGTTCTCCAGCCTGATAATGGCGAAAAGCTAGCGGATTCTTCGAGTCTGGACCTTCGTAGCGAATGGCCTCGATATCGGGAAAAGCACTCATGCGACCAGAGCCTCGTTACGCTGTGATTCTTCGCGACCAGACAAAACAACACCCGGCCTGCCACGCCAACGTGCCAGGCAGAGACGCGCCGCCCATCGTGGCAAATCCCATCCTCGATCGCAACCGCCAGCAGCCCACCAGTTCGCAAGCCGCGGTTACGGCACGCTCGGCGCGGGGGGTACCGCGCGCCGCTGCTGGTCGGCCAGGGCCACCAGCCGGGCCACAATTTCCGGATGCGCCGCCGCAACGTCGATTCGCTCGGCTGGGTCGTGGTCTAGCTGATAAAGCAGCGGAGGGTCGTGGCTGTCGGGCTGTGCCTGACCGTAGCCGGCCTGGGTCTTTTGATGCAGTTTCCAGGGGCCCTGCCGCAGGGCGAACAGTTCGGGGCCCCGATAGAACCACACCGTTTGACGTGGGCCAGGGCCGCTGCCCAGCAGCACCGGTGACAAATCTCCGCCGTCGAGCGCGCGGTCGGCTGGCGCCGCACCGCCCGCTAGGCTGACACAGGTGGCGAATACATCGAGCGCGCTCGCTAGTTCGGTGGTGGTGCCGCCGGCGGGAATGCGTCCGGGCCAATAGAACACCGCAGGCACGCGGTAGCCCCCTTCCCAGGTGCTGCCTTTGCCCGAGCGAAGCAGCCCGGCCGAACCGCCCGCATTGCCTTGCTCGATCCATGGCCCATTGTCGCTAGTGAACAGCACGAGCGTGTTGGCGGCCAACGCCAGTTGTTCGAGTTCATCGACCAACCGCCCCACCGAGTGGTCTAGTTCCTCGACCACATCGCCGTACAGCCCACGAGGGCCACGACCTTGAAAACGGTCCGACGCGAACAACGGCACATGCGGCATGGTATGGGGCAAGTACAACAAAAATCGGCGATCGGGGTCACGCGACTGCGCCGCTTGCTCGGCACGCAGGAACGCGATCGCCTCGTCGGTATAGCGCGCCGTGAGCAAGCGCTGGTCGGGCTCGTGCTCGATGGTTTCCAAATCGCGCACCAGCGGCGTGGCTGGCCAGCGCATCAGCTTGCCTCCGGCCGAATGGGCCGGGCTCATGTCGTTGGAATAGGGGATACCGAAATAGCGATCGAACCCGTGATGCGTGGGCAGAAAACGAGGCTCGTGACCTAGGTGCCATTTCCCAATACAAGCCGCGTGATAGCCCAGGGGGACCAGCGCTTCGGCCAGGGTGGTTTCCTCGTCGGCGATGCCTCCTTTCGAATCGGGAAACAGCACGCGCCGTGCGCCGCAGTGCAAACCGCCTCGAATGGGCAGCCGCCCTGTGAGCAAGCCCACCCGGCTGGGAGTGCAGACTTCGGCCGCGGCATAGAACTGGGTGAATCGCAAACCCTCGGCGGCCAAGCGATCGATGCGTGGCGTGCGGATCGTGGGATGCCCTTGGCAGCCCAAGTCGCCATAGCCCAGGTCGTCTGCCAGCACGATCACGAAGTTCGGACGGGACGCTGGCGCAAGAGCAGCCCCTAGAACCTGGCTGGGTAGCCCGCCGACAAACAACGCCAGCAGCAGCCAAATCGCCGGTGCAAGAGACATGCGTAGCTCCTCTGGTGGTGTGCTCTGGGTGCCACTGGCTTGGCCAGTGCTCTGGGATCGCTTTGATGCTAGAGACGCGACACGTTCG
>CAYSXM010000231.1:0-5728 GCA_964434905.1 uncultured Pirellulales bacterium
GATTGCCGCGCACTCCGTACGGCGTGCGCGAGGTACCCGACTACATCGCGCCGCAAACCACCACGGCCTATTACCAGCCGCCCACGGGCGATGGGACCAAGGCCGGTTTTTTTTACGTCAACACCTACAACCTGAAGACGCGACCGTTGTACGAAATCGAGGCCTTGTCATTGCACGAGGCGGTGCCGGGGCACCACCTGCAGATCGCGCTGCAGCAAGAACTGCGCGAGGTGCCGGCCTTTCGACGATTCGCCCCCTTCACGGCGATGGTCGAAGGCTGGGGGCTGTATTCGGAACGCTTGGGGCTGGAATTGGGATTCTATGAAGATCCCCACAGCGATTTTGGCCGCCTGAGTTACGAGGCCTGGCGGGCCTGCCGGCTGGTGGTCGACACGGGCATGCACGCTCTGGGTTGGAGCCGGGAACAGGCGATCGAGTACATGGCGGCGCACACCGCGCTGGCGCGGCACAACATCGTGACCGAGGTCGATCGTTATATCGCCTGGCCCGCGCAGGCCTTGGCCTACAAGGTGGGCGAATTGAAGATCCGGCAACTGCGCGCGGGGGCCGAAACGCGGCTGGGAGCGCGGTTCGACATTCGAGCGTTTCACGATGCGGTGCTCGCGGCCGGCGCGGTGCCCTTGGGGGTGTTGGAGGAAAACGTCGAGGCTTTCATCGAACAATCCGCGGCCGAAAAGGAATAGAATCATGCGCCTGGCGTGGTGGGTCTCGTGCGGCGTGGCATCGGCACTGTGGGGAGCCTGCATCATGAACGATCTGTTGGCCGCCGAGCCGCGAGCCATGACTGTGGACGACTTGTTGCGGGTCGCGCGCGTGAGTGACCCCGACGTAAGTCCCGACGGGCAGCAGGTGGTCTACGTGGTGACCCAGGCCGATGTCGCGGCCAACACCACCAGCTCGACGCTGTGGCTGGCGCCGACCGGCGCGGGGGCCGCGCGGCAGTTGACCACCACCGACAAGAAAGATCGCCACCCCCGCTTCAGCCCCGACGGAAGGCGCGTGTTGTTCGAGTCGAACCGGTCGGGCACGACCCAGTTGTGGACCATCGCCGTCGACGGGGGCGAGGCCCGGCAGTTGACCTCGCTGGCTAGCGAGGCAGCGACCGGCGTGTGGTCGCCCGACGGCGCGTGGGTGGCCTTTGTGTCGGCGGTGTGGCCCGAGCATTCCGCACTGCCACCGGCCGAGGCCGACGCGGCGCATCGAAGCAGGCAAGAGGAACAGGACAAGAACCCAGTGAAAGCCCGAGTGGTCACTCGGCTGTTCTTTCGCCACTGGGATAGCTACGTCGAGGGAAAACGGCAACACCTGTTCGTGGTGCCCGCCGCGGGGGGAATACCCCGCAACCTGACCCCGGGCGATCGCGACGCGTATCCCACTTCGACCACGTTTTCGGTGGGAGACGATTTCACCTTCACGCCCGACAGCCGGCACCTGGTCTACACGGCCCCCGAGGCGCGCGACGAGGCGTGGAACACGAACCACGATCTGTGGCGCGTGCCCGTCGAAGGCGGCACGCCGGAAAACCTGACGGCCGACAACCCGGCCGCCGACGGCTATCCGCGGTTCTCGCCCGACGGTCGATGGATCGCTTATCGCGCGCAACGGCGTGCGGGGTTCGAGGCCGATCGTTGGGAACTCACGGTGCGCCCGGCGACCGGAGGACCAGCGCGCAGCGTGACCGGCGATTGGGATCGCTCCGTTGACCAGTTCGTCTGGGATGCCGACGGGCGGGGGTTCGTGCTGCTGGCAGAGGAAGCGGGTGCCGCGGGCGTGTTTCATGTCGAGCTGGCCGGCGGCCAGGTGCGGCGCCGCGCCGCAGGCGGCACGTTCGCCAGCCTATCGCAAAACAGCGACGGGCGCACGTTAGTGGCGCTGCACTCTACGCTGGAACACCCGCCGCGAGTGGTCGTAGTGGGCGCCGCGGGCGAAGCGCGCAGCGTGGCCGACCCGAACCAGGCGCTGGTGGCCGCGTGGCACACCGTGCCGGCCGACAGCGTCAGCCTGCCAGGGGCCGGGGGCACGCCAATGCAAATGTGGGTGCTGAAGCCTCCGGGTTTCGATCCCGCACGGAAATGGCCGGTGGTCTATTTGGTGCATGGCGGTCCCCAGTCGGCCTGGAATAACGGCTGGAGCTATCGTTGGAATCCCCAGGTCTGGGCCGCGCGGGGCTACGTGGTGCTGCTGCCGAACCCGCGGGGGAGCACTGGTTTCGGCCAGCAATATGTCGACGAGATCAGCGGCGACTGGGGCGGCAAGTGTTTCGAAGACCTGCTGGCAGGCGTGGCCTGGGTCGAGGCCCAGCCCTGGGCCGATCGCACCCGGCTGGCGGCGGCAGGGGCGTCGTTCGGCGGCTACATGATGAATTGGTTTCAAGCGCGGACCGACAAGTTCCGTACGCTGATTTGTCACTGCGGCGTGTTCAACTTCGACAGTGAATACGGCACGACGGAAGAATTGTGGTTCGACGAGTGGGACCACGGCGGCCCCCCCTGGGGAAACCGCGACAGTTACGAGAAGTTTTCACCGCACCGCTTTGTCGAGCAGTTCCGCACGCCCATGCTGGTGATCCACAACGACCTGGATTTCCGCGTGCCGGTCAGCGAGGGGCTGCAGTTGTTCACCATCTTGCAGCGGCGAGGCATCCCCTCGCGGCTGGTGAATTTTCCCGACGAAGGACACTGGGTGCTGAAACCGGCCAACAGCCAGTTCTGGCATCGCGAAGTGTTCGACTGGTTGGAAAAGTACGCGCCACCAGGGCCCCGCTAGCTGCCGGTGAATCGCTGTGCAGCTTGTACCCCCGGGGCGTGAAAAAGTCCGCGGTTCAAGGCTGCACGTTTTCAAACGGCCAGAGCACCACGTCGAGCCGGCGGGCGAAGTGCAATACCGGCGGCTGCTGGCGGTGGTCGACCGACAGACCATGATGTTCCAGCAGCTCGGTCGGTTCGACTGCTCCCTGGGCTAGTTGCAGCGGCCAGGGTTTGTGATGTATCTGTAACCGCAGCAAGTGGCCAGCCGGCGATTGCGTGTACAGGCAATAGCGCTCGCACAAAAAGTGTTCGAGCGTGCCGGGCCGGGCTGCGTGTACTTCGCCACAGGGCTGGTACCGGGCTTCGCATCGCATCGGCGATCGATACGCGGCGCGCTCGCAGGAAAAATGATATTCGCCGGCATGTTTCACCAGGTGGATGTGCGCCCGGTAATACGGCAGGTGAAAGAAACGCCTGGCCGCCCAAACAGCCAACAAATTCGCGGCGTCGAGGCTGAGAAACCAGACACCCGGCCGCCCCTGGCACTCGACATATAGTCGCAGGTTCAATTCGGGAAACGCCGACACGCCAGGCAGATTGGGGAGACCGCGGCGCATGACGCCGGTCATGCGGAACGGTACGACCCCCACCCAAGACGTGCCCTGGAACTCTTGAATGTGCAGCGACGGCGGTACCAGGTGCACAAGCGCCGCAGCCGGCACCGGCCAGTGCGCAAACAACAGGTCGTGCCAGGTCTGTCGCCACGTCCAGGCGGTGGCGGGAACAGGCCAGGGTCGATGGGCGATGTGCCGCAGCGCGGAATGCATGGCGCCTTCACAACGTTCGGGCCGCGCGGAACCGCGCCACCGTCGGCTGTATCGTAAGGCAGCCTGGCGCACAAGAAAACAAGGCTCCCGGAACGCATGCCTCCCAGGGGGGCAAAGGATGGCACGCGTTTCCGGGAGCGATTGGACGAGCAGCAGTCGTCGGGGGTTCCCGGCCGCGCTGGGCCGAGTACCGATCTACCAAGGGAAGCGAAGCGACGGCGTCCCTGCCGTCGGCAATCGCCTCATCGATCGCCGCTTGAGCCGCGAACGGGCCCCGCACGGCGACCTTCCACGTGGTCGCAACCAGGCTTTGCTAGGGTGTTTGAATTGCCGCTCGCCACGAAGTCCCGTCGCGTTCCGCGACCGAGACTTCGCGATGCCCCGAAACGGCAGCCCCAGGAAAATTGCTGACTCGCAAGCGTCCCAAAGGCGGCGGGAAATTAGGAGAATCGCCGCCAGGGGTCAAGGCCGGTTTTTGGACGCGCGACAGGCGATCGCAGGGATCAGATCGCGTATTGCCCGCGCGAACCGGGGGCGTCTCCGCAAGCTGGAGGTGCCGCCGCAAACTGGGATACCACGACGCTGGAACGTCTTTTCCCAGATTCTTATGGCCCGCGCAATTCTCTGTGCAATGCCCCTGGTCAAGGGCGCCGGCGATTTGACGCCGCTCACGCGCCTCTTACGGCACCGCCGTCGACGCCTGCTGAAAAAATCGGGCGAAGCCGCCGGCCAGTGACCTGCGGCCCTGGCCAACCATCGCGTGACCGGCCACAGCGACTCAGCTACCCCAGCGGCGCAGCAACAGATCGACCGCGCGGGTGCGTGCGCCATTGCGTAGTGCTTCGTTCGCCGCAGCCCAGGTGCTGGCGACCTGCGTGCCGAAGGTCTGGGTCTCGCTGCCGGGGTCTGCCGTGGCCTCGCTGGCTGCAGCCGCAAACGGGGCCACCACGGTGATCGTTAGCGAGGTTACACCATAGGTCGGAGTGTACGTCACCGTGCCACCGCTGATCGTGGAAAACGTGCCGCTCACACTGGCATACGTCATGAGCTGAAACGCGTTGCCGATCGCCGGTGTAAACCCATTGACCAATTGCGCGACCAACGTGCCATTGAGCGTCGCCGCGCCGGTGACGCTGATTCGTCCGAATTGCGTGGTCAGCGTACCCCCGATGTCGGTGCTCACTGTGCCCGTAGCGGCATTCGTAAAACCACCGGTAATCGCTACGATGCTACCAGCCCCGACGGAGATGAGCCCGCTGTTGGCCCCCAGACTGCTGACCGCCAAGGTGCCGCCGCTTGCGCGCAGCATGCCGGTCGCGGCGTTGGTCACCCCGTTGGTCCCGGTCAGGGTGATGGTCCCACCGGCCACATCGGCAGCAATGGTCCCCTGGTTCACCAGCGCCACATTGCTCGGGCCCCCAATGTTCGCCGAGTAGCCAACGGCACCCGAGTGGCCATGCACGGTGATGCCGGACCCAATGGTCAACGTCGTGCCGGCAGTCGTCAAGCGCAGCGCGTTGACCGAACTGTTGCCGAACAGCACGCTGCCCGTGCCCGACAGTGTCTGGCTACCGTTGAAGTCGATCCACGCGGGGTTCGCACCGCTGCCCACGTTGGCGGTACCGTTGAGCACCAGGCCGTTGAGCACCGTGACCGACGCGCTGTTGGCTGAGAGGTTCAGATTACCGGTTGCGGTCACGGTCACGCCGTCGAGCGTGCCGCTGTTGTTGGTGGCCATCACCAATTGCGCGCCACCACTGCCGCTGAGGCTCCCTCCCTTGAGCGTGCCACCCAACAGGTTCCAGGAACCGGTCGCGGCGGTCAGCGCCAGCGTGGTCGCCGTGTTATCAAGCGTTCCCACCAGGTTCACCGTTCCGCCGCTGCGATTCAGCGTGCCGAGCCCGGCCAGCGTGAACGTGCCGCCCAGGTTCAGTGTGCCGCCGTCGACCGAAAGCGTGGCCAGGTTCGACCAATTCCCATTCAGGTCGAGCGTGCCGGCGTTCTCGGTGACCGCCGTGTTCAGGTTCTGGGCCAGGTTGTTGACCGTTAGCCGGCCCGCGCTTGCCCGCAGCATGCCAGTCGCGGCGTTGGTCACCCCGTTGGTCCCGGTCAGGGTGATGGTCCCACCGGCCA
>CAYSXM010000231.1:5828-6747 GCA_964434905.1 uncultured Pirellulales bacterium
GTCGATCCACGCGGGGTTCGCACCGCTGCCCACGTTGGCGGTACCGTTGAGCACCGTGACCGACGCGCTGTTGGCCGAGAGGTCCAAGTTGCTGTTCATGGTCACGCTTTCCAGCGTGCTTCCGCTGGAGGTTACCGTCACACCTTGGCCCCCGGTGCCGGGCAAAACGGTCGCGCACCGGAGCGCGCCACCCGCCAGTTCAAACGTATTGTTCACCTGCACGGTGTCGAGAACTCGCAGCGACCCGCCGGTCAATCGAAATGCCTGGTTCGATACCAGGCTGCGGACCTGCGAATTGCCCGAGTCGTAAGTAATCGTCGCGCTGCCTGCCAGATTGATCACGACGTCGTCGTACTGACCGGGCACGGAACCGGTGTTCCAGTTGCTGGGCGTGTTCCAGAGCCCGCCGGCCGGGTTGACCCAAGAGACGGTGCTGTGGACGACAGGTTGGCCGAAGTTCGCGGCCCACAGCGCATAGTCTGCGGCACCCACGGTGCCGTTCAGATCGAAATCCGCGGTCAGGCAACCACCTTGCTGGCCGAACTGCGCCGCCCAAAGTGCATAGTCGGCGGCGCCGACCGAGTTGTCGCGATTCGCATCGCCCGTGGCCGCCGCAAGCATCGCGCGCGCTTCGAGCGTCTCGAGCCATAACATTTTCTGTGGCGGGCTCGAGAAGTTGTTTGCGGAAATTGGCCGAATGAGAGAGCGTTTCATGATGTCAACTTTGCTAAGCCAGTAATGCATGGCCGGTGAATGGCCGCCTGACGGTTGATACAAGTTCGCGGCGTGCGAGCAGGGAAATTGAGGACTAGTCCAGCGGACCGCCGCCGGCGCCGTTCTAAACGAGTAATCGTGGAGGTTCAAGCGATTTCGGGGCAGTTCTCCCGCAACCTCGCCCCGACTATTTCGGGTGTGAGAC
>CAYSXM010000232.1:0-6740 GCA_964434905.1 uncultured Pirellulales bacterium
TGGAGCCGACCGATCCCTTGGGTTTCGCCGATCGCAAGCCATACCGCGATCGGTTGGTCGAGGAACAGAAACGCACCGGGCTGCGCGACGCGGCGGTTGTCGGCACCGGCATGATCCGCGCTCGCCGGGTCGCCTTCGGAGTGACCGACTCGTCCTTCATCATGGGCAGCATGGGCTCCGTGGTGGGTGAAAAACTGACCCGGCTGGCCGAACGCGCCACCGTAGAGCGGCTACCCCTGATCGTGCTCAGTGGTTCGGGCGGTGGTGCCCGCATGCACGAAGGCATTCTATCGCTGATGCAAATGGCCAAGGTTTCGGCAGCACTGGGGCGGTACGACGAAGCAGGTGGATTGTTCATTTCGGTGCTGACCAACCCCACCATGGGCGGCGTGGCCGCCAGCTTCGCCTCGCTGGGCGACCTGGTTTTCGCCGAGCCCAAAGCCATGATCGGCTTTGCCGGTGCGAGGACGATCAAGGCCACCATCCGCATCGAATTGCCCAAGGGATTCCAGACCAGTGAGTTCCTGCTGGAACATGGTTTTATCGATCGGATCGTGCCGCGATCGGACTTGAAAACCGAGATCGCGCGGGCCATTGACTACTGCGGCAAGTAATCGAGCAACCCGCGACCCGCAACACGCGACGGGGGCGGCCGGTTGCGGCGACGCGCCGCCCGGCCTAGAGTGGCACGACCACCGAAATCGCCTACGTTCCCCCTTCACCCTCTCCAGCACGCCGTGGGCAGATCGCCCGCCGTGGCCATGGCTCGACCGCTTGCAGGACACCCTGGCATGGGCCTGTTCGACAACCTGAGCAAGTTGCTGGGCCCCGGCAAGGTGGATATCGCGCTGCGTTTCGAACTGCTGCGCGAGGCGGTCTCCGGCACCATGAGCGATTTCTATAAAGCGCGCGACCGACGCTCCAACCAGATCGTCGGCCTCAAGGTGTTGGATGCCAAGAAGACCGAGTTCTTCGAATCGCGATTCAAGGGACTAAACAAACCCACGGAAGGCCAGATCGCCTGCGCGCTCGAACACCCCTACCTCGTCAAGACCTTTGAACACGGGCTGACCACCAAGCGCCAGCAGTACCTGGTGATGGAGTTCCTGGAAGGCCCCGGTATGAACTCCTTGCTTGTGGCCCGCGACGGCAAACTCGATGGGCGACGCCTGCTGCTCATCCGTCAAGCCGCCGAGGCGCTGCGCGCCGTGCATCAGGCAGGCTACATTCATCGCGATATCTGCCCCCGCAATCTGGTCGTCAACCCGGCCATCGACGGGCTGAAGCTCATCGACTTCGGGCTCACCGTTCCGGCGACTGCCGAATTCATGCAGCCTGGCAACCGCACGGGCACGCCCAACTACATGGCGCCCGAGTTGGTCAAACGCCAGAAGACCGATCAACGCCTCGATGTGTTTGCGTTTGGCGTCACGGCCTACGAGATCCTCACGTACGAGTTGCCTTGGGCCCGCGGCGCCACCGGACAGGCGGCCATGAGCCATGCCGCCGAGCCTCCTACCGATATCCGCGAGTACCGACCACGGACCAATCCCACGTTGGCTCGGGCGGTGCATACTTGTCTGGAGCGCGATCCGGCCAAGCGCTGGGCCTCGCTCGACCTGTTCCTGGGCGCGCTGAAACGCGTAGAGCACGAGGACGCAAAGTAGCGCGCGAACCCGGCACGTTGTGCCCCGATGGTTCCGGAACTTCGTCGCCAAGCATCCTGGTTGTCGTGACGGCCCGCAAGAGCCTGGTCGCGCCACCAAGCAGGTCAATAGGTACTAAGTTCCGGTGTTAGCAGCCGCAGCGCAGGCTCGTGCCCAACGCGGCGACTGTCTCTAGGTGCCCACGTCGTCTTGCTCGCTGGCCGCATACTCGGCTGCCAGCGCCACATAGTGCTCGGCCCGCAGCCGGTTCCTGGCGATTTCTTCCGGAGTCAGGGGACGCTTTACCTTGGCCGGCATGCCCATCACTAGCGATCCGGCAGGCACTTGAGCGCCCTCGGTCACCACGGCCCCCACGGCAATGATGCAATCATCGCCCACCACGGCGCCGTTCTGCACGACCGCTTGCATGCCGACTACCACGTTGTCGCCTAAGGTGGCGCCATGCACGATCGCCCCGTGCCCCACCGTGCAGCCACGGCCAATCGTGCACGGGAAACCCGGGTCGGCGTGCAGCACGCAATTGTCCTGCACATTGGTCCCAGGACCCACCCGCACAGGTTCCGTGTCGCCACGCAACACGGCGCCAAACCACACGCTAGCATGCTCAGCCAAGGTCACATCGCCCAGCACCCGCGCGCCGGGAGCAATGTACGAAGTCGCGTGTGCCTGATCGCGACGGAACGAGACTCCATGCGTCATACCTGCCTCGCGACGGTGACCACGCTGTTGGAACCACCCTGTTGGAACCACCCTGGCCACGCCAGGGCTCGGCGAGGGCAAAATCTCACTGTACTCCACGCGGACTGCGTGGCTACCCCTTGGGCGGCGCCACGTGTACGAACGTAAACGCCCGATCGCCCCGCGTGTAAATGTTCAATTGGTGGCCGTCGTCGGTCAGATAAGTCGATTGCAGACTGTAGGACCGGTGCAGGCCCAGTTCGTTCGACTGCCGTGCCGCGATCGAAATCTCGCCCCAATCGCCCGACTGATGGCGAGACAACAGCGCCTCGGCCGACAGGCCGCTGGCCGCCAGCCACTGGCTGGCCTTGGGTGTAATCACCACTTGTCCCAGGGGAAAACTCATGGGGCTCGTTCCCAGGCCACCACACCTACGCACCTTGCACTCCGGCCACGCCAGTCACATTGAGAACAGCCGGACCAAAATGTGAGCACGACCAGGTAGAATTGTTATCGCGACATTGGATAAATGCAATTACCAACACACGCGCCGCCCAATCGTCTCCAAATCCTGCCGGATCGTTCCACCACGGCTACCGCCCGATGACCAGGCCTGATCGACTTCCGGAACCCGACGGCATGCGCCCTGCCGCTTTGCCCGGCGACTGGGCCGAGTTGTCGCTCGTTGAGGCCGCCAAAAAACTGCGAAACGGAACACTTACTGCACAGGCCCTGGTGGCGGCCTGCCAGCAACGCATCGCACGGCTCGAACCCAGAACCCAGGCCTGGGTATCGCTCGACTCGACTGCGACGGACGTCGCGGCAGCTTGCGACCACGACCTGCGAGCCGGCCAGCACCTTGGCCCGCTACAAGGACTGCCGCTGGGGGTCAAGGACTTGTTCGACGTGGCTGGCTGGCCTACGCGGTCTGGTTCAACTCTCAGCAGCCCCGCGCCGGCGGTTCGCGATGCCGCGATGGTCGCCACGTTGCGGCAGGCTGGCGCCATCGTTCTAGGCAAAACGGTCACCACCGAATGGGCCTGCTTCGATCCCGCACCCACGCTAAACCCCTGGCACGCCGACTGCACGCCGGGCGGATCGAGTTCCGGTTCCGCGGCGGCAGTTGCCAACGGCATGTGCCTGGCCGCGTTGGGATCGCAAACCGGTGGCTCCATCACCCGCCCTGCCAGCTATTGCGGCGTCTGCGGTTTGAAGCCCACATGGAATCGTTGGAGCCTGGAAGGGGTGACCCCCGTGGCGTTCCACCTCGATCACCCAGGTCTGCTCGCGCGCCACGTGGCCGACCTGGCCTTGTTGGCAGCCGTGGTCGATGGCGACTCCGCCAGAGCGGCCTCCGTGCTCGAAGGTCGATCGCCTGGGCAACACCATCCACCGCGGTTGTTGTGGCTGAAAGAGTTTTTCTGGGAGGAGGCCGACGACGACGTGCGCCAATTGACTGCCCGCGCCGTGGCACGACTGACCGCGCAGGGCGCAACGATTGTCCCGGCGCGCTTGCCCGACACCTGGACCGGCGTGGTTGCCAGCCACCGCACGATCATGGCCGTCGAAGCAGCGGCCGTGCATGAAACACGCTTTCCAGCGCAGCGCGCCCAGTTTGGCCGGCACGTTTCGCAATTGCTCGATGAAGGGTTGGCAGCCCGGGGAGTCGACCTGGCCCGGGCGCTGGCCCACCAGCGACGATGGCGGGCCGCTTGGGCCGCGACCGCGACAGACTTCGAGGCCCTCGTGCTGCCGGCCACGCCAACCACGGCACCACGCCGCCGTGACACCACGGGCGATCCGCGCTTCAACAGCCCCTGGAGCCTGGCCGGGCTGCCGGTAGTCAACATTCCCTGTGGGCTAGACCCCGAGGGACTTCCGGCGGGGCTGCAACTGGTCGGATCGTGGGGAGACGACGCGCGCTTGCTCGATGTCGCCGCTTGGTGCGAGCGCGTGCTGGCGTTCGGCGATCGGCCGCCGGGGTTGGCCGCCAACTAATTCGAGCACGCAAGGCCGGCTAGCAGCCCTGTCGTTTTCTCCACGCTGCAAGTTTCGCCGCAACTAGTTGTCCTCCAAGGGGTTCCGACGCGTCGCACAAATTCCAAAAAACTGGTGACAACTTTGTGCCGGCGAACCGCGTAGAATTGCCAAGAGCCCCGCCTGGGCTCGCCCGCGAGTCATCTCAAGGGGAGCGTTCAGCGGTGTGCTTTGGTACGCCTCGCATCACGTTGTAAAACCCGGATTGCTGGGAACCGTCATGAGTCGGTGGGCAACACAGATCACGAGCTGGTGCCTGGCCTGCTGCTTGGCTAACGGTAGCGTGTTGGCCAGTTGGCCGGCCTGCTGTCGCGCGGGCATCCCCCAGGCGCTGCTCGCCCCGGCACTGTTTCCACAGGCCATGCGCGGGGCGCCGCAAACCTGCTGTGACCAGTCGTCTACTCAAGCTTCGCGCGCGGCTCGTTGTCCCGGCTGCGTTGCCGGGCTTGGTTCGCGTGCCGCGGGCGGCTTGCCCAACGTGACGTTCGGCTCTCCAGCTTCGCTTCCCTGCTGCTGGCTCACCTGCGGATCGCTCGATCCGGTGGCGCGGAGCAGCAAACTAGTTCGCGACGATTGGCGCCAGCTCGAAACGGCAGTGCCCGCCGTGCTGGTCACTCCCACGCGAGCGACGTCGTCCGCAGGCCACATGCTGGCTTTGCCTGACAGGCTGCCAGCACATGTTCCGCTGCATGTGCGGTTGTGTACCTGGCAAATCTAATGGTCGCCCGCGAGCGAACCGTTGGTTCGACCGCGGAAATCTCGACGGGGTATCGCGGTTCGTGGTTCCACGAATCGCCACGAGGCGGGGTGGCCAGGACGCTTCGACGCGCTCGGCCTGCCGCACCGTGCCGCTGCCAGTTACCGGTTTTTCACGAGCCATTCGCTCGTTCCGGGCCCTGGCGGCCAAGGGTTCTCATTCAACTCGAGGAGTACGACCATGTCGTCACGATTGTTCGCCGCGGTTGCGGCGCTGTTTCTAGTAGCCGGCGGTTTGGTTTGGGCCGCGGCGCCCCACGCCGTTGGCAGTTGTTGCACTGGCGGAGATTGTTGCCCGACGGGTGCTTGCTGCCCCGATGGCGCGTGCTGCCCGGCTGCCGCTACGGTCAGTGCTGGCACCGCCGTTGGCGCCAGTTCGGCCGGTACCGATTGTTGCCCGACGGGTGCTTGCTGCCCCGACGGCGCGTGCTGCACCGATCGCTCGTAGTTTCTAACGAACAACACGGATCAACCTGGTGATTCGTCCCGGTTGCGCGTTCGGCGCTCCGACGAGTTATCACGATCAGGCGGACGGAAGGCCCGCGCCCCAGGGCGCCAGCTTCCGGCCGCCTGACTCATTTCATGCGGGATAGGCCCTTAATGAGCGAGTGGCGCGCGTGGGCGACGCAGCATGTCGTCCAAGTTGGGCGGTTGAGGCAGTTCCAGTTCCAACAGCGCTGTCCCCAACAGCTTGCCCTGCGTGTCGATTCGCAGCGACTGGCTCGCGCCGCCGGCCAGCGCGTCGCGTAGCACAAAATTGAGCGCGCCAACGCCCGGCAGTTCAAACCGCTCGACGCTGGACGATTGCAGGCCCCGGAAGAACTCGGCAACGCGCTCGGCGGTCAGTTCGCGAAGCAACCAGGCATAGCCCGTCGGGGTATAGGCGATGACACCCACGTTGGCGTGATTGCCCTTGTCGCCGCTGCGTGTATGTGCCACTTGAGCCAAGCGAATGGTGGTGTTCATACTCTCCCCGGCTGGGCCCAGTGTTCGGCTGTTTGCACGGCCACTTCCGGCCCAATCAACTCGCGCGGCACCAGGGTCGGCCAATAGGCGAACACCGGTCGCACGGTCCCTCGGGCCGTGGTGTAGCCCGCCAACCCGGCCGGCCCACTAGTGGCCAAGGGGGCGATTTCCCTGGTAAATCGCTCGACCACCTCGCGTTGTGCATCCGCCACGCTGATGCGCAGCACGATTTCGCGTGGATCGCTCAAGGTGCTCTCCAAACCTGGAACTGCCTGGCCCAACCCCAGCATTTCGACGCGGGTTTGCTGGGGCGATGCCTGGGCTGCGCTCAGCCGCGCGAACACGGACACGGCGCAGGCTTGAGCCTTGGCCCGGCAGTCGCGTCCGTAAACCAGCAATTGCCCGCTGGCGGTGAACCCGGCGCGATACGCGAGCGAAACCTTGAGCAGATCGGGCGCGGGGCGGCCCCGCGCGCCGGTCACGGCCACGCGGTCGGGTCCGATTTCGTGCAGTCTGACTTGGGTGAAATCGACATCGACATCCGGAGTGAGATAGTGTGCCGGGTCGCCAATTTCGTACAGCAGTTGCTCGGCCACCGTTTCCCGGCTCACCAAGCCTCCGGTGCCGCGCGGTTTG
>CAYSXM010000233.1:0-6674 GCA_964434905.1 uncultured Pirellulales bacterium
GGCATCGCGGCGGTGCTGGCGCTGTTCGGCACGCTCGATTTCGCCGCCATCTTCCAGCTTGCGAATGGTGTCCACAATCTGTTGCTGGACCTGTTCCACGGCCGACAAACGCACCGGCCCCAGGTACTCCATTTCCTCGCGCAGCATGTCCGCGGCCCGGCTCGACATGTTGCCCAACACCTTTTGCTTGAGCTCTTCGCTGGCACCCTTGAGTGCCATGGCCCATTGCGAAGACTCGACATTCTTCAAGACCGCTTGCACGTCCTTGTCGGTGAACTTGCTGATGTCCTCGAAGACAAACATCAGCCGCCGGATTTCGTCGACCAGGTCGGGGTCTTCCTGGGCCAGGTTTTCCAACAACGTCCGCTCGGTGGCCCGGTCGATCACGTTGAGAATCTCGGCCACGCTGGGCACCCCGCCCGCGTTCTCGAACTGCTGGCTCATCACGCTCGACATCCGCAGCTCCAGACCTTGTTCGACTTCGTGAATAATCTCCGGGTTGGTCTGGCCCATTGTGGCGATGCGGCGGATAACTGAGAGCTGACGGTCGGTCGGCAGGCCCCGGATGATATCGGCCGCCTTGGAAGGCTGCAGGTGCGTGAGGATGAGCGCGATCGTTTGGGGATGCTCGTCCAAAATAAACGTCAGCAGGTTCTGGCTGTCGACACGCTGCAAGAATGCGAACGGCAAGGCCTCGATCGACTGTCGCACGCTGTCCAACGTGCTCGAAGCGTTCTTGCCGAGCGCGCTCTCCACCAGTTTCTTGGCTGCTTCCAGCCCGCCGGCGGAACCCAAGAGCGCGTTGGGGTTCGCATTGGCGAACTCGGTGAGGATATGCTCCTGCTCATCGCCAGAGATGGTGTTCAGCTTGGCGATTTCGATTGTCTCCGCCTCGACCTGCTTGGGCTCAAGCTTGCCCAACAGCAGCGCCGCCTCCTCGTGTGGCAAACTCATCAAGAACACGGCGGCCTTGCGCGGATCGGACATGGCCAGCACCCTGGAGTCGTTATGGTCGACATTCGCGTCGCCCGCAGTTGCGGCGTTAGGGCGCCAGCCCCGGTAGCAACCAGATCGCGCACCGCACGTTACTGGCACGGCAGCGCCAATTCGGCGGCGCAACGACAAGCAGCGGGGATATCGGAATCTTGGCCCGCCAACTTGAACGATTCTGGCCCCAGGGCTTGCTGGCAATGCTAGCACGCAGGTGCCTGGCGCAGGTCTGGCGTTCCCGCCACAAACGATCTAGCACGCCGTTGAAGAATTCGACGGACCGCTACGTCTGAAGGCGGCACTAAACCCCTGCTGGTACAGCCACTTCTGCCAAGCCGACATCCAACGCCATGGGACCCCAGGCGGTGGTGAAGGGGACGCAGATGGGCGTAGCATTCGAAGGGAAGCGGACCTCGTGTCCGCTGCCGGTGATAACGGTCGGCAGGCTAATCGAAAGATCGAGCTTTTCGAGTTCCGCCTTGGCGGCGCCTGCCACCATGTTGGCCAACTCGCCCACCGCGTCGATCACGTCGTCGTTCAACTCAGTCGACTCAGTCATCAACATGGCCGAAGCGGCTTTGAGGGCTACCTCGCGCGACAAGCTCAACACCACCGTGCCAATCGCCTTGCCCGACAGGCCAATCACGCCGCTGACTTCGTAGCTTGGGCAGCCCAAACCACTAAGTTGCAATTCGCCCCGCTCGACGGCACACCCGACCATGGTTTGAAACGTGTTGTCGAGGGCGCGGATGAACGGATTGATGTACTCGACTCGCATGCGGAGTCCTCTACCCTCAGGAAGTGCGCTGAGATCACCCCAGACATCGGGGAACTGCTGGAATTCTGCGAGATGGCCTGCTGAAGCCTAGGACCCCTTCCGGTAGCTGGCAATCTCCGTACCCGACGCACACGATTGGACAAAATACCGGGCCATGGCCAACGGTTTCCAGTAGGGGGGATTTTGCACCATTCGGCGCTAGCACTTGGGGCGATTACCCAATACAACCGGAGTAAACCTACCGTGGAACCGTACGCGCAGGCAGGAAGCCGTTCGGCGATCCGGGCCAGTTTGGTTTCCAAAAGACTAAAACCGGACCACCAGATTCCGAGCGACGAACGATACCGAATCGGCGTGCCCGCCAGGCCGCCGGGGCAAGGCGTTCCACGGGCACTCCCCTGCGTCACATTGCCATGCCTATTGCTTTTCGTGCGGAACGCCGTCGGCGCTTGGCCGTCGAGCGAATGGAAGATCGTCGCCTGTTGTCGGGCATTTTCCAGTTTAGCACCGCGAATTTTTACGTTGGTGAGAACGGCGGCACGGCGCTGGTGACCGTGACGCGCTCGGGAAACTTGTCGACACCGTCGAACGTGAACTGGGCGACCGCCAATGGCTCGGCCCTAGCCGGCAGCGATTACGACGGGGCGTCGGGCGTGCTGGGTTTTAGCGCGGGCGAGACGTCCCAAACCTTTACGGTTCGCGCGCGTACCGACAGCCTGGCCGAAGCCAACGAGAGTTTGCAGCTCGTGTTGTCGAGCCCGACAGGGGGGGCCACGCTGGGTTCGCCGGCGACGGCCACCTTGACAATTCTGGATAGCAGCCTGGGGTTCTCTGAAACCCGGCTGACCAATGCACTGAATAGCCCCGTGACGATGGCCGTGGCGCCCGACGGTCGAGTGTTCGTGGCCGAGCAAGGAGGGCGCATCCGCGTGGTCAAGAACGGCGCGCTGCTCTCGGCGGCGGCCTATACCGTGAATACCACGCCCAATGACGAGGAAGGATTGGTGGGGCTGACCGTGGATCCCAACTTCGGTAGTAATGGCTACTTGTATGTGAACTACACCGTCACCTCGCCCACCCGGCACAACGTGGTCGCCCGCATTACGATGTCGGGTGATACTGCCGTGAGTGGCAGCGAGATTCGGCTCTTCGACCTGGATAACAACGGGGCCAATTTTCACGTAGGCGGTGCGCTGCATTTCGCCAGCGATGGCACGCTGCTCGTGGCCACCGGCGACAACGCCGATGCCAACAATTCGGCCAGCCTTGCCACCACCCACGGCAAAATTCTGCGGCTGAACCCCGGCGGCTCGATTCCCACAAACAATCCGTTTTACAACGTGGCGACGGGGAACAATCGCGCCATCTGGGCGCTTGGTTTGCGCAACGCCTTTACATTCGACGTGCAGCCAGGTACGGGGCGCGTGTTTATTAGCGAGGTCGGCGCCGCCAGTTGGGAAGAAGTGAACGAAGGAGCGGCCGGCGCCAACTTTGGCTGGCCGCTGGCCGAAGGGCCCGTGGCGACGCCGCCCGCGGTGACCTATGGCACCTACCGCAACCCGGTGCATGCTTATGACCATTCGCAGGGCATCGCCATTACCGGTGCTGCTTTTTACAACCCAGCCAACGCGACGTTCCCGTCAGGCTACCAAGGCAAGTTTTTCTTCACGGAGTATGTCAACAACGAAATCCGTTGGATCGATCCCAACAATCCGGCGACCTCGACACGGTTTGGCGCCACCTCGGCCGCCGGGCCGGTGGATGTTCGCGTGGCGCCCGACGGCGCCCTGTATTACTTGTCGCGTGGCAACTCCGATGCCTCGGGCGGTGGCAACGTTCCAGGGGGCTCGCTGTTTCGCATCAGCTATACGGGCACTGCCGCTCCCTCGATTTCCGTGCCGCCTGCCGACTTGCTGGTCAGCGTCGGCGCCACGGCCACGTTCAGCGTGGTGGCTTCCGGGCCGGGCCCCTTTAGCTATCAATGGCAGCGCGACGGAAACAACATCGGCGGTGCCACGGGCACCAGCTATACCACGCCGTCGACCAATCTGGGCGATGACGGCGCGCTGTTCCGAGTCGTCGTCTCGAACGGTTCGGGTTCGACCACCAGTTCCGCCGCGCGGCTGGGTGTCACCAGCGATCAGCCGCCGGTGCCGGTGATCAACTTTCCGACGTCGGCCACGCGCTTCAGCTACGGAGACCTGTTGCAGTTTTCAGGATTCGCGACGGATCCGGAACAAGGCACGTTGAACAGTAGCGCCCTCACCTGGCGCATCGACTATTACACCGGTGCCGCACAGCGGCCGGCCATGGCCCCGGTCTCGGGCATCTCCTCGGGCGCCTATTCGATCGGCACCAGTTCGCCCTACAAGGGGGCCGACGTTTTTTACCGGGTCTGGCTGACGGCGGTCGATTCGCAAGGCTTGTCGACGACGACCTTTCGCGACGTGTTGCCCAACGTCGCTCGGTTCACCATCGACTCGAACGTCGCGGGGTTGGTGCTCACGCTCGATGGCGCGCCGTTTGCCGGCAGTCTCACCTTCGATGGCGTGGCAGGGTTGGAACGCGAAATCGGCGCCAGTGCGGCGCAGGCCGTTGCGGGGATTACCTACCGCTTCCTGAACTGGTCTGACAATGGCACGCTGTCGCATGTGGTATATCCACCAGCCTACGACACCGGGGTTACCGCCCGATACGAGGCGCTAATCGATGGCTCCGCGACGTTAGTCAATTGGTCTGGCGACTATGTATCGACCGATACGGCTTTTCAGCGCTATAACAGCGCCCCGGTAGAGTCGGGACTCGACCTGGATGGCGATAGCCAATTCGACGACTATCGCTGGTACGTCCCCTTTAGCGACGGCGCCAGCGTGAACCCGCTGCCAGGCGGAGGCAACGCCTATGGGGGCACCTACAACCAGGGGAACAGTTGGCGGTTCTACGGCGGCGCGCTATTCCACAGCTATAGCGCGAATTTCTCGACCCGCTGGGCCGAGGTCTGGGGCAACGCTCCCGGAGGGCCGGGTGCCGACCATATCTATCTACACGCCGGATCGAACACCGCCACCGACGGCTGGGAGTTCGTCTATTGGAAGAAGGAAGATTTCCTGTCCGGCTCGACCGGCGTCGTGCAGTTCGGGCCAGACAGCAACCTGAACGTGGGGCGCTATCTGGGGTCCGACGGCCTGGCCTCGGCCAATTCGGGCTGGATCCGCTTCGTGGTGCGCGACGGCAATCAGTTCTACATTTCACAAGAAATCGGCCAACCCCAGGCGACCACAGCCGACTTCTCGCTATTCGACCCCAACAGCCGGTTGTGGGCTCCCTACAATCCTCAGGGGCCTGCCAACATTCGCTTCAACGCCAATGGTGCGCCGTTTGCGCCGCACTTTTTCGCGAATGTAACCGCGGTCGGCGTGTACCACTCGAACGACAACTCGAGCGACCCCAGCCGGCACGCCGGGATCAACTTCGCTCAGTTCAGCGCCACCGGCGTGCGTGCCGCCACACTGACCACAACACCCGGCTTTTTCGACCGCGACGGCGCCAACTTTTTTCTGAAGAACACAGCCTCTCAAGGGCTCTCCGACGACATATTTCCCTACGGGATCGGCAGCCCGGCTTGGATTCCCCTGGCCGGCGATTGGAACGGTGATTTTCGAGATTCGGTCGGGTTCTTCTATCGCGATTCGAGCACCTGGTATCTGAAAAACACGCTGGGACAGGGTCTGTCCGATGTGGTGTTTCCCTATGGCCCGCCGGGCACCAACTGGATACCGCTGGTAGGAGACTGGAACGGCGATAACACGGCGAGCGTGGGTTTTTACGACCCAACCACCGCCACCTGGTATCTGAAAAACAGCCTCGCTCCGGGGTTGTCCGATCTGGTCTTCAACTTCGGCCCTCCGCGTAACGACAACCAGTGGGTGCCCGTGGTTGGCGATTGGAATGGCGACGGCCTCGACACGATTGGTTTTTACGAGCGCTCGACGAGCACCTGGTATCTCAAGAACTCGTTCGGCCAAGGTTTTTCCGACGTGGTGTTCAACTTTGGTCCCAGCAACTCTGGCTGGGTCCCCTTGGCTGGCGACTGGGACGGCAATGGCGTCGATTCGATCGGTTTCTTCCACCCAGCCACCGCCACCTGGTACTTCAAGAACTCGCTGGGACAGGGACTGTCGGACGCGGTATTCACCTATGGGCCTCCGCGCAACGACAACCAGTGGCCCCCACTGGTCGGCGATTGGGATGGTCGAGGCCAGCAGAACCTGCGGCTGGCCGTGGACGACCTGGCTGCTTCCGAAATGGCAACACCCGCTTCGCCGCTAACCAATTATGATCTGGCCCCGGTGTTGAATGCAGCCCTCGGCGCCTGGGCGTCTCAGCGACTTTCGCTCGAACAACGCCGGGCTCTCGCCAACGTTCAAATACAAATTGCCGACCTGCCAGGCGATCAGCTAGGTGCCGCGCTGGGACCGCGGGTGCTGCTCGATGTCGATGCTGCCGGGCGCGGTTGGTACGTCGACCGCACCCCCGAGCTCGACGAGGAATTCCTAGCCGGACGCGCGACCAGCGATCGGGCACGAAATCATGTCGATTTATGGACCGCGCTGGTACACGAGCTAGGGCACCTGCTGGGGCTCGATGACTTGATGGCGAGCGATGCTTTCGATGTCATGTCGGAAACACTACCCGTCGGCGTGCGTCGCCAGTTGAACGCCCAGGCGGTAGATCGGTTGCTGGGCCTGTAGCACCGTCGACAACATCCGGCAACCCGCCTCGTCCCGGCGCGGATCGACTAGCCTGCCGAGTTGTTCCACGGGCTGCTAGCCACGGCGCAGGGTGCGCCTGGCATGGTGAATGCCAGCGACCAACGCGTCGACGTCTTCCGGTGTGTTGTATAGAT
>CAYSXM010000234.1:0-6668 GCA_964434905.1 uncultured Pirellulales bacterium
GGTTTCGCCCAGGCCGCACCCCAAATCGACCATTCGCCCTGGTCCGATCGGCAACCAGCGATCTAAAAACTTTTCGGTCGGCTCGGCAAATAGTCTGGCCAACCGCAACAGCCGCCGCGCCGCGAGATCGTGATCGCCAAACAGATACTGTCGATTCGCAGCTTCGGACACAGTCGGCTCGTAGATTGGAAGCGGCGGAACGGTTTACCTGCGAGGCTCCCGGAGCATCGCACAGCATCGGCCACCCAGCGCCAGCGTATCGCGATGCCCGATTGCTGTGGTGCCGTTTCAGACAAGCGTGTCCCCGCGCGAGGTTCGCCTCGTGGCGGCGTTCGCTGCGACGAATGCAGTTTACCGGGGCAAGAACGCGAAGACCGCCCAAGACAAACTGCTAGCTTGTGGCTGGGTGGGCAGCACTTGGCCATCCGTAGGACAGCCGGCTACCGCGTTTTCAAGAATCAGATCGTGGCGTTCTGCTCCCACAATCGGAACCCGCCCAGAAACGCGTTGCGGTTACTTCCCTGGCGGACCTGTGGGGGCAATGACTTGAGTTTCTTGACATTGCCCCCGCCGAGTACGACATCTTCGGCCACCATGGCGTGGCGCAACCGCTCCACGGTGTCGAAGACCGACTGGTTCCAGCGTTTGGGACCCCAGCGATCGAGACCGCGCTGGCCGACGTAATCCTCGAATGTGCGTCCTTTGCGATAGGGCAAGTGTGCCAATTCCAACGGAATGACGACGTGGTCTGCCACCATCGCGGATCCCAGGCCGGTCCCCAGGCCAATGAACAGCATCCGGCCACCTTGATAGCTGCCCAGCGCCTGCATGGCTGCATCGTTGATCAGTTTGACTGGTTTGCCCAAGGCGGCAGAAAAATCGAAACCGAGCCAGCCGGGAGCCAAATTGACCGGCTCCATTTGCAGCCCCTCGCGCCCTACCGGCGCTGGAAAGCCAATGGTGACCGCGCCAAAATCCCAGTCGGCCACGGTTTTGTTAACCCCCTCGATGAACCGTTGGGGGGTCAAGGCCTTGCCCGAGGGGAACTTGCGTGGCAGATCCTGGCCCTGCGACAAGCACTTCACATTCGAGCCGCCGACATCGATGGTCAATACATTCATGAAACAAACTCCCACCTAGACTGCGCGCGTGGTCGAACCTGCTCTGGTGTTGCGCCGCGAGGCATCTCGGCGCATCTGATGCACATTCCACGGTGCTCGTATCGGGGTGTCCACCGTGTGGCTGAATGATCCCGAATTATTCATGAGTCTATGCCGTGGACACGCGGCGCGCAGCGCCGTCGCCCGCAGCTTGTAGACGGGCCAGGTTGTCGCCAACCTTGCCGGCCCCGAACACCGAGGTGCCGGCGACGAGCACGCGGGCGCCCGCGGCCACGGCCAACGGTGCGGTGCGGCAGTCGATTCCGCCGTCGACCTCTAGCTCACATTCGGGGTGCAACCGATCGATCAACGAGCGTACACGACCGAGCTTCGGCAACACCTCGTTTAGAAAAGCCTGACCGCCAAACCCAGGGTTCACCGTCATGACCAAGACCAAATCGACGGCCGGCAAGATCTCGGCCAAGAACAACTCAGGCGTGGCCGGATTGATGGCCACCCCAACGCCCACTCCCAGCGCCCGGATTTGCTGCAAAGTGCGGTGCAAGTGATTCGTCCCTTCGACGTGGACGATCAGCGACGAGGCCCCCGCCGCCACAAAGGCTTCGAGAAACCTCTCGGGATGTTGAATCATCAGGTGCGTTTCAAGTCGGGCCTGGGTCCAGGCGCGCAGGCTGCGCACGACCGGCACGCCGATCGAGATGTTCGGCACGAACTGGCCGTCCATCACGTCGATGTGCAAGCGATCGGCGCCCGCGTCAAGTGCCGCTTGCACGGCCTCGCCCAGTCGCGCAAAGTCAGCGGCCAGCACCGAAGGAGCAATTTTTACGGCGGTCGATCCACTGGCTGGCATTTAGCCCTCGCTGGTTGCCGCTGTCGCGGTCAAGCCACGAAAGCCGTTACTCTAGCTAGGTCGCTGCAGGTGGGCCAGAGGGCGCCGCGGATTGGGGCCCGGCCCCCGCACCGCACGTCTGACTGGCTGGCAAGCGGGACGCCGCTTGCTGGTCGACCAGCCACACCAGGTGTCCGGTCGTAGGACGAACCATGCTGGCGGGCCAACGACCCTGTATGCCCGGCGGCGGTAGCACTTCGGTCAGTCGCTGGGCCTTTTCGGCGCCGGCCACCAGGAACATGACTAGCCGCGCCGCGTTGATCGCTGGAAAGGTGAGCGTCAGGCGGTGGGTGCCTAACTGCGGTACGGCGTTCGCCACCACCGAACGATCGGTCACTTCCAAAGCCGCCGTTCCGGGGAACAACGAGGCGGTGTGCCCATCGGCGCCCATGCCTAGCAGTACCAAATCGAACACCGGCATGGAGTTTGGCGCGGCGTGGCACAGAGCGGCCAATTGTTGTGCATACTCTTCCGCGGCCGTGGCCAGGTCCGCACGCTCGGCCGGCATGCGGTGTATCTGGCGGGGCTCGAGCGGCAGCCGCGACAACAGCGCTTCGTGTGCCATTCGATAATTCGCATCTGCCGATTGCGGAGAGACGTTCCGTTCATCGCCCCAACAGAACTCCACGCGGGACCAATCGACCTGTTCGATCCAAGGTCGACTGGCCAACCGTTCGTACAGTCGCCGGGGGGTGCTACCGCCGGCCAGCGCCAGCAGAAACCGTCCACGCGCGGCAACGGCATCGCGGGCCGCGTCGACGAATCGCACCGCCGCCTGGTTGGCCAGCAGATCGGCATCGGCCAGGCGTTGAATTTCGATCGCGGCAGACATCCGACGCGGCGCTCCGAGGGTTCGCGCTTGGCGGCGCGCGGGGAATCGGTGTGGTACAGAACCATCGTCTGCCCGACGCCGAGTGTTGTCTCCCAAGTCTACGTTGCGCGGGGAGCGTGGCAACCGCCATCGGGCCATACTGCTCGCCAGGGGGGCAGCCACGGTAACGTGCATATCGCCCATGACAGATGGGGCCCGGCGATCGGTGGCAAATCGAAGCACGGCTTCGACTTCGACGTCACCATTGCGCAGGGACTGGCGCCTGACCAGGACCGGCCAGGTTGCGCCACTCAAGCTGGAATCGCCTGTCGATGGCGGCGACTGTTCGCGTCGCGCGCGTCGGACTGGCATAATCAACGTCGTCGCTGATCTAAGGGCGTAAACCCTCGCTGGAAAGCCTTTGTGATTTACATCGTCAATATCGATCGTGCTCGCGGTGACTGCGGGGCGTTGTCGAATTGCGGGTGGCGCCTGCTGGCCGCCGCATGGGCCGCATGCTTTTTGGGTTCCAACGGCGTCGCGCGCGCCGCGGAGCCGGAGGCCGATTTATTTGCCGGCTTGGGCGAAACCTACACCGCGCAGACGCTGCCGCTGGTCAAGCAGTATTGCCTGGATTGTCACTCCGGCGAGAAGCACGAGGGAGAACTCGACCTCGAAAGATTCAGCACATTGACCGAGGTGCGGCAGGGGACCAACGCCTGGCTGAAAGTTGCCGAAATGCTCGGCAATGGCGAGATGCCCCCCCCTGATGTCGACCAACCTTCGCCTGCGGAGCGACAACAACTCCGCGACTGGGTCGATCGTTATCTACATTCCGAAGCGCTGGCCAATGCCGGCGATCCGGGCCCCGTCGTGTTGCGCCGGCTGAACAATGCCGAGTACACCTACACGGTTCGAGATCTGACCGGCGTGCCGCTCGACCCAGCCCAGGAGTTTCCGGCCGATAGCGCCGCAGGCGAAGGATTCGCCAACACGGGCAACGCGCTGGTCATGTCGCCGGCGCTGTTGACAAAGTATCTCGACGCCGGCAAGCAAATTGCCGAACATGCGGAGCTGTTGCCCGACGGTTTCCGCTTTGCGCCGTCGACCACGCGTAGCGATTGGACCAACGACGCACTGGCACAAATCCGCGAGTTGTATGGCAGATATTCGGATGCGGCCGGCGGCTCGCGACTGAACGTGCAAGAAGTGGTTATTGAGACCAACGCGGGGGGACGTCTGCCAATCCAGAAGTATCTGTCAGCTACGCTCATCGAACGCGACACGCTGCGCTCGGGCAGCAAATCGATTGCGACCGTGGCGATGGAACAGGGACTGAACGCCAAATATCTCGGCCTGCTTTGGGACCAGCTTCAAGCCCCGAGCAGCGACAGGCCGTCCGTACTGCTCGACGCCATCCGTGCCATGTGGCGCCGCGCCACGGTGGACGACGCGGCGGCGGTCGGCCAAGAAATCGCCCGCTGGCAGGCAGTGTTGTGGCAATTCGCCACGATTGGTCAGCATCTGGAACTGGATGGCACGAACAAATCGTGGCAGCAGCCGGTGACGCCTTTGACCAGCCGGCAGGAAGTCCGATTGCCGCTGACCGCAGAGACCGGCGCACAGGAAATCGTGCTTTATCTAGTGGCCGGCGACGCGGGCGACGGCCACCAAGATGAAGTGGTCGTTTGGCAGCAGCCGCGATTGGTGGCACCCGGCAGGCCAGATTTGCTGCTTCGCGACGTACGCGATTTCACACGTGAAATGACCGCCCGGCGGACATCGTTGTTGGCTTCCACTGCCCGGGCACTGGGTGCGGCCGACGAGTCGCTGCAGTCGACCGGACAGGTCGATCTCGTGGCCCTGGCGGCTCGGCACCAGCTCGATGTCGAG
Source organism: uncultured Pirellulales bacterium (assembly GCA_964434905.1). GTDB lineage: Bacteria > Planctomycetota > Planctomycetia > Pirellulales > CAYNRE01 > CAYSXM01. The sequence goes on from CAYSXM010000234.1 coordinate 4,715, forward strand.
GCCCTGTCATCTTGGCTCGAGTATCTCGGCGTGGGCGCCCACGCGGCCAGCACGATCCAGCTTTTCACTCAGCAGCAAACGAACGTCGGTGGATACGATTTCGTCAAGGGTTGGGGACCGCCGGAAACGCCGCAGCTAGTCGCTAGCTCGTCTGACAACCCGGTGCGAATTCCCGGCAACATGCAGCCCCACGGGGTCTGCGTGCATCCGTCGCCGACGCTCAACGCGGTGGTCGGTTGGAAGAGTCCCGCGAGCGGGTCGTTTCAGGTTACGGGGTCGGTGACGCACGCACATCCCGAGTGCGGCAACGGCGTGACCTGGCTGCTCGAATTGCGGCGTGGTTCGACCCGACAAAAACTTGCGGCAGGAATCGCGCACGGGCCCACCCCGGTCGCCATTGGTCCGATCGAGGCCTTGGTGATTCAACCGGGCGATTTGTTGGCATTGCTCGTGGGCCCACGCGATGGCAATCACGGTTGCGACTTGACCGATGTCCGGTTGGTATTGAAGAGCGACGGACCCCAGGCACGCGAGTGGAGTCTGGCGGGCGACATCGCCGACGACGTGCTGTCCGGCAATCCGCACGCCGATCGCTTTGGCAATTCCGCCGTATGGTATTTCGGCAGCGAGTCGGTGAGCGGAGACGACTCGCGTACCATCGTGCCGGCCGGTTCGCTGTTGGCGCGATGGCAGGCGGCCGCCCCGGGGGCCCCCAGGGCAGAGCTTGCCAAGGAATTGCAGAAACTGCTCACGCTCGGACCGGCACCGGGCGCCAAGGAAGATCACCCCGACGTGGTGCTGTTCCGACAATTGACCTCGATCGGTGGCCCGCTGCTGACCCATAGCTGGCCGCAGGTGGCAGCGGCACTTGCGGGTCAGGCGGCCCCTGTGCCGGCAGCCAACCCCAACGCGCTTGGTCTCGATCCGGCGCTGTTCGGCGCGCTTCCCAGCGGCGCGCGCATCGCTCCCGAGCACCTGGCCGTCGAGACACCAAAGATCGTCGAAGTGCGTCTGCCGACGGAATTGGCCAGCGGTGCCGAATTCGTCACCACGGCCACGTTGGAAGCCGATCCGCGGAACGCCGCGAGCGCCCAAGCACATGTGGACGTGGCCCAGCCGGGCGTTACGACTTTGCAACCTGGGGTGGCGGTATTGGTCAACGATGGCAGCCTGGCGCGTACCTCGTTTGAGAAGTCGTTTGATGACTTTCGCCAGCTTTTCCCCATGGCGCTGTGCTACGCGAAAATTGTTCCGGTCGACGAAGTCGTGACGTTGACCTTGTACCATCGCGAAGACGAACCATTGCGGCGCCTGATGCTGAGTGACGAGGAGACACGACAGCTCAATCGGCTGTGGGACGAATTGCTGTTTGTGAGCCAGGCCGCGTTGAAACAGGTAAACGCCTACGAGCAAATCGTTGAGTTCGCCACGCAGGATCGCCCCGACCTGGAAGAGCCGTTTCGAAAACTGCGTGAACCGGTGCACCAGGCCGCCGAAGCATTTCGCCGGGCGCTGGTAGCCGCCGAGCCGGCGCAGGTCGATGCGCTGGTGGCATTTGCCGCGCAGGCATATCGTCGTCCGCTGGCGCCGTCCGAGACGGCCGAACTGCGTGGCCTATACCAGCGGCTGCGTGAGCAAGAATTGCCCCACGACGAGGCGTTTCGTTTCACCTTGGCCCGGGTCTTGGTTGCTCCGTCGTTCTTGTACCGACTAGAAAGCGCGCCGGCGGGGAGCAGGCCAGCGGCGGTGACCGACTGGGAACTGGCCAGCCGGTTGAGCTATTTCCTCTGGTCATCGCAGCCCGATAGCGAACTGCGCGAACTGGCTGCTGCCGGAAAACTTCACCAGCCGGAGATGTTGATCGCGCAGGCCGACCGATTGATGCGCGCGCCACAGATTCGACGGTTGGCCACTGAATTCGCCTGCCAGTGGTTGCACATTTACGAATTCGACA
>CAYSXM010000235.1:0-6667 GCA_964434905.1 uncultured Pirellulales bacterium
CCAAAAAAATCGACGCAACAGATTTCAGAGCGGCAATCGCTGGGCGGCTCTGGCGACCAAGACACCAGCCTGCCCAGACTGCGAGCGGACTGGCGATCACGGCCCGCAGCACCAGGCCGCGCTCGGCCATCGGCGAATCTCAAGTCGAGTCTATTGTTTGTCCACCGCGTGCACTGCTTCCCACAGCCCGGCAAGTTCGAGTTCATATCCGCCGGAGAGAATGGGGAATCTGCACCAAGTTTTGGGGTCCAGGTTCTCGTCGTCCAGATGGAACGACGGAGCCAATCGCTCTCGCTTCCACTGGTTGCGCGTCCAAAGTCGGAAGAACCGCTCGACCCACTGCGCCACCTGCCTGGGCGGATGCATCGGGAACCCGGCACAAGCCACGCGCCAAACGTCGAGCGGACCATGCTTGTCACGGATGGCGGCACGTTCAATCGCATCCAATATGTCGTAGGGCATCAGATCGGCTTCGTCGGTCTGACCGGTAGCCAGCGGGCGTAATTCGGCGGTTGGCGACTGCCGGTTCACCGAGGCCAGGCAAGGAACTGGCCCCAGGCCGGCTGGGCCCTGCGTTTCGAGCCAAACCAGCCAGTGTCGCAGATACGCCTTGTCGATGCCTGCGATGGGAGCCAAGCCGCCGCTGGTGTCGCCGTCCATCGTGGCGTAGCCCACCGCAGCCTCCGACCGGTTGCTGGTCGACAGCAGCAGCGCGCCGAGCACGTTGGCCAGCAACCAGACGCTGGGCGATCTTACACGTGCCTGCACGTTCTGCAATGCCAAGTCGTCGGTCTGCCAAGTCAAAGGCCGGCCCAGCGCGGCTTCGCCCAACGCTACGTACTGGTCGACCAAAGCCTGCACCTCGAACTCGTGATGACGAGCGCCGAGTCCGTGCGACACGCTGCGCGCGGCCCCTCGCGTGATCGGAGAATTCTGCAAGGTCGCCTGATAGACGCAGGTTAACAATTCGTGAATGAACGCGGGGGCATCGGGCATGCGACGCACGCCTTCGAGATGGGGAAGCTTGTCGGCCAGAGCCTCTGGGCCCAACTCGTCCCAAGCCCAATGAATGGCCAACGCGACGAGCGAAGCGACCGCGGCCGAATCGGCCCCGCCCGAGAGCGAAACCACGAACCCTCGCGAGCGACTCTTTCGCAAATAATCAAACAGGCCCAGCGCCACCGCTCGTGCAAATTCCTCGGCCTTGACATGTCGGCCCTGCTCCCACGATTCGACCGCGAGCCGTTCGCTGGCAGGGGCCGTCTCGGGCCAAGGGAAACCCGCCGAAACCAGACCTTCGGCTGCCCCCTGGGGGGCCCGCGCCGCGCCGGCCCGCGCGCGTTGCATGCGCGTGGCGTCGACATCGACTACAGCGTCGATCACCAACGGATCGGAAAAAGCAAAGCGGCGGCTTTCGGCCAACATTTTCCCGCCCGAGGCCACCAGTAGGCTTCCGTCGTAGATCGCGCGTCCAGCTTCGTTTCCAAGCAGGTTGGCATAGACATACGACACGGCAAACGCACGCGATCCTTCGAGCACGAATCGACGGCGAATTTCCTGTTTGCCAAAGGCAAAATGGCTCGCACTGGGGTTGAGAATGATGTCGACGCCCCGAAACGCCAAGTCGCTACCTGGTCGGTCGGCAACCCAGGCGTCTTCGCAAATCTCGAAGCCCACGCGCACGCCCCCAACATCGAACACCAGGTCGCCCACAGGCACTTCACGGCCCTGGAATTCGTGTACCGTTCGCTGTCCGGAAGGCCATGGCTTGAACCAACGCGGTTCGTAGTGAATGCCATCGCCGGCCAGGTGCTGCTTGCAGACAAAGCCCGCTACCTGACCATCGACGACCAGGCAGGCTGCGTCGTACACTCCACCAGGCAGCAACAGTGGCAAGCCCAGCGACACAACAAGACCGCGCGTGTGGGGCAAGATCTTTGCCAGTTGTTCTTCGGCCGTGCGCGCCACGGCGGGAGAATGGAATGCGTCTTCGCAGCCATAGCCTGTAACGCACAGTTCAGGCAGGCACAAAAGCGAGATGCGCCGTTCTTGTGCGGCGTCGATGGCCTGACGAATCTGGCGCAGGTTGCCATGCCAATCGAGCGGCGTTTGATTGAGGGCGGCGGCGCCTACCCGAATGAGCCGCATCGGTGCCACCTCGGGTTCGCGGTGTCATTGTGCCAGCGGGTTTCTTGCGCCCCGCGGCAGGGGCCTGGGGGCCCGGGCGATTCACTTAGCGCGCGCCGGGCGATCACGACGGTTCCCCAAGATCGATCGGGCCGCTAGTAGCAGGCAGCACGAACAATTTGCCATCGCCCATGCGGCCTGTGCGAGCAATGTCGACGATCTTTCGCAAGATCTCCTCCACGCGTGCGTCGTCGACCCAGAGTTCAATTTCCACCTTGGGCAAGAATGCCAAGGCGTATTCACTGCCGACGTATTGATCGAGATAGCTCTTCTGGCGGCCGAACCCCTTGACCTCGCGCACGGTGCACGCCTCGAGGGGCGATAGTTTGAGTCCTTCCAGAACCTTTTCCGCGAGGAACGGCTTCACCACGGCAATAATCTGTTTCAACCTACCGGCCCCAGGCTGGTGACAATGGGTCATCGGTGGCAAGCGGTCCGCCACGCGAGTGCCCCGCGCTTGACCACCTCCGACTACCGAACGACAATACACCGGAACAGTGTGCCATTTGAAATGTCGATTTCGGATACGTTTGGCAAGCCGGTCTGGCCCGACCACTCCAGACCCCTAGCACGCGCAAACTGCTTGGGACGGCGGCCGGACTCCTATTATCCCACGCCCTTGAATTATCCGTGGAGGTAACGATGTACGCAACCAACCGGCAACTGGCGTGGGTTTCGCAAGGTCTGCGGGGACTGGCGCTGGGGTATCTGTTCTGGCTGGCTGGGTGTGGCCTGAAAAGCTACGAAACTCGCATGCAAGCGACGGTCGATGACCTGACTGCGAAACGAATCGAAGCGATTCAAAAGCAGGCGGAATCGGCCGGGCAACCTGCGGCAGCGCCGGCGGCCAACGCCGTGCCGGTGAATGCAAACACCCAAGAAGTGCTGGACCGCATCCGCAAGTCACGCGCGAGTGTACCTCGGCCCAACCCGGGCGGTGGGGGGGGAGTGCCGCCCGTGGGGCAGACGATCGTCGCCCCGCTGGATTAGTCACTCCAACCTGTTCAAGAGCCATCTTCTGCGGCGTCGCAGGAGTCGCAACTACTGCGTCGAATCGCGATCCCTGCTGGCTCGCTCACCAGGCAATACGCTGCGCGAGTCGATCGCGGTTTTTCCGGCAGCCAAGGCAAACGCGACGCGTCGCGACGAAACTCTGGCATCATCCGGGCGCAAGTATCATTGTACGGGCGCAAGCATAATCCGGGCTAACGTGCGTCCCACGCAGCATCAACTATAAAAATTCTCGCCGAACAGATTCAGAGGTGGTTGGACCACGACGTCCATGTCACCGTTGACTCGGGTCTGACATGCGAGGCGCATGGTGTCTTCGTGGCCGATCCGGGCCATCGATACCATCATCCGCAAACGCTCTAACAAATTGGGGCGGTTGGCCTCGGTTTGCCCTTTGGTGATGAGCACCCGGCAAGACCCGCATTGAGAAAAGCCGTGGCAATTCACATAGTTGTGGGGAAACGGATAGAGCTGCACGCCGGCCTTGATGGCTTCTTTGCGCAGGTTCGCGCCACTGGGGACCTTGATCGTTTTCACGACCTTACCGTTTTCCACGAAGTTTACGTTGGGCATGTCCGCTCCTGCCAACCGAAAAATGCAACTGCGCCCCGCGCCAGCCAGTGACCAATCCCCTGATCGGTCTTTCAAACGCTCCATTCAACCCACTTGGCCAGCGTTCTCCAGCGGGGACCAACCGCTCTCTCCCCCCAAGGGCCGCGATTTTAGCGATCGCCTCGCAGAGAAGCTAGAGGAGCGCCAACCGGCCAAGCCACCGGGCAAACAGGGCACCTCGGCGGGGCGGGTGGGCGGGGGCAACCGTCCGAGCGATAAACCCTGCGGGGTGCTCCGTCACGGCGATCGAGGTGCCAAAACCGCGAATTGGGTTGGTGTTTTGCGAGGCCACCGATGGTCGGAATTCGGCGAGGTTCGCGCAGGACAGTAGCAATCCCTCGGGGGCCTGCTAGGGCGATTGGCCCACGCGAGACGAGTACAACGGGAGATGGCGGTAGTACACCTCGAGAATGTACAGCGACAGGCAAGTTACATAGAGCCGGCCCCCGTGGTCGCCCCATTGATCGGCCGTAGGGCGAATCGGGTCCCAGCTACCTGCTTCCGGGCCCTTATGCTCCTGGTGATTGACCAGCAAGTCGCGGCTGACGTTGTTCCAGGCTTCCCAGGCGGGGCCTTCCAGGTGGTGCAACATTTGGGTGGCATAGTACCAATAGTAAACGTCGCGCTCGCGATAGCTCGGCAGGTTTTCGGGCAGCGTCAGGAACTCGGCCCCGCGCGCCAGGCGAGGATCGTCTTGGTTCCAACCCAGAAACTGACGGCAAAGCAGTCCCTCGGCGGTCATCGAGCGTTTAGCGGGTTCATTGGCCCGATAGGCATAGCGGGCTCCGTCTTCCCGTGCCACCGTATCGAGAAAACGATCGACACCGTTAAGAGTGTCGTAGGGAACATCGAGGCCGGCCATGCGTGCGCTCTCGAGCGCCATGAGAATCCAGCCGGTGACCGAAGTGTCACCCTCGCCGTTGGGGTTGTAACGCCACCCTCCGCTGGGCCCTTGCGTTTCACAGCAATACCAGATGGCCCTGCCGGCGGGCTCGCGCAGCGACTCGTCGCGAGTCATGCCGTAAAGTTCGCACAGCGCAATGGTCGCCATGCCCTGGGTATAGAACCAGTCGTGCTGACCGCCATCTTGGAAGAAACTGCCGTCTTCATCTAACTGTTTGAGTAGGAATCCATAGCCACTGGTCACAGCCTGACGGTACTTTCCAGCGTGATTCGAGTGGCCCGCTCCTTGCAACGCTAGCAGCGCCATGGCCGTGGCGGCCACACGGTTCTCGAACCCGGCTCCATCGGCAAAGTCGCCTTTCAGGCTCCAAGAGCCATCGCCCCGCTGGCGCTTCACCAACCACCGCAAACCCAGGGCCACGGCCTCTTCGCTCGCACCGTTGCCGCCATAGGCGGCCAGCAACTTCTGTTTCATGCCTTGATCGCGACCGCGAAATGCCAAGCCGATGCGCGGATCAGCCAGTTGCGGAATGGTCAACACGCCGGCCGGCGTTACGTCGACCAGCGGAGGCGCCGCGAACGGATCGTTGACTTCCGGCGCGGGCTCGGGCAACAGAAGTTGTTCGTCGCTCGGTGGCAATTCGGCGGAAAAGGCCAGATTGCGCTCGTCGAGCTGCTCGCCCAGATCGTCGACCAAGGTGGCCTCGAGCATCACCGGACGAATTCGCGGATCGACCACCATCCACAGGGCAAGTATCAACAGCAACAAACCGTGCAGGACAAAGCTGGCAAACCACGGAGATGCCTGGCGAACGGCGCGCTCGCCCAATGGTTCGCTGGCGGGCTGCCTGGTGGGCACGCCGCTGGAAGTGTCCGTGGAGGGCTCACTCGCTGCATTCGCGGCGCGGTCGACCGGATACGACCATTGTTTCTTCTGCCGGGCCGTATCGCGAGAGGCCGCTGGTCCTGGTGCTAGCGGCGCCGCAGCCGGCGCCTTGCGGTTCGGCGGCGCGCTGGCGAGATGTTCCTCTCGCGGGCCAAGTGGAAGTGCGTCTGCCACGGGAAACGGCCTGCCGGAGCTGGGACCTGGATCGCCGAACGACGCGGAGGTCGAGTCGGACGATGCCATACCTTCGGGCTTCCTATGAATCGCTATCCGGAAACTGCCCCGCGGCAACTTGCAAAAGATCCGACAAGTAGTCCGACCTGCTACTGATGTTCGCTGGGATCAACGGGCGGCGGCCATTTCAAGCACGGCGCGGATCGCGAATTACGGTGGTTCCGCTCGATTGCAAGTGGAATGTCCTGATCGTGCTCCTGCCAAAATCGAAGTGGGCGACCGACACCGCAATCGAGCAAAGCTCCTAGCCGTAGCAGTTCGATATTCTCCCGCGGTTTGCTAGGTCGCAGTCGGCGGGTGGTCGCGGCCGACTCAGGTGGCCCAAACTGCCAGCACCGCTGGCCCCTGCAGTTGGCAAGCAGTCCGACCCGCCTGTGCTCAAGTTTAGGTGTGGTTTTCGTGGGGGGAAAGCAGGTGGAAAATTGACGGCCGATAACAAGTCTCTGGACACGAACCAGACACTTGGTAACGGGCGCGGCATGAGCCGAATGTAGGGGCGTGTACCTCGGCAGTGACGAGCAGAAGGGCCGCCCCCGGGTCGCGGTGCCCCGGTGGTTTATCGACCGTTACAACAGAAGAACTGCAAAGTCCGGGGGTGTAACCCTTTTCGGTCAACTCGCACTGCGTTCAACCAACTTCCGTCGGCCGAAAACAGGTTCCTGACCTCCTCGCATCTTGCTTTACAGTTCCCGTGACAGTTCCAAGGGGCGCCCTTCCCTTGGAACTGAGATTCAGTAGAATGTGTCCAAACGTGCCCTGCCACTGTTGCAAGGCACGCCTGACGCGGGGTGGAGCAGCCCGGTAGCTCGCGAGGCTCATAACCTCGAGGTCGCA
>CAYSXM010000236.1:0-6623 GCA_964434905.1 uncultured Pirellulales bacterium
AAGTGTTGCGGCGCGCGTGTGCGTGGCTGCCGATGCCTTGGGGTGGTACCTCACCAAAGTGCTACTGCCCTGGCCGCTGGTCCCCGATTACAACCGTGCTCCCGCGACCGTCACGGCGTGGCGCGCGGCGGGGGGCGGCCTGCTCGTGTTGGCTGCCGGGCTGGCCGCCGTAGGCCTCTGGAGGCGAGGCCGGCGCGCGCCGCTAACGGGCTGGGGGTTGTTCGTGGCCGGCGTGTTGCCCGTGCTGGGCCTGGTCCCGTTTGGCTACCAGCGATATTCGACCGTGGCCGATCGCTATGCCATGTTGTCGTTGTTGGGCGTGGCATGGTGCGTGGCCAGCACGTGGTCACTGCCCCGACGTTGGCCGCGGGTAGTTTGGCTGGCGGCGCTCGTCACCTGGGGGTGTTTGTCCTGGCATCAGGCAGGCCGCTGGCGCGACACCGCGACGCTGTTCACCTACAACGCTAGCCAAGTACCACAAAGCTTTCTGGCCCACGAGAAACTGGGGGCTTGGGCCGTGCGAAATGGTCGCCTGGCAGACGCCGAGGTGCACTTCCGCGCCGCCGTGGCGGGCCACCCTCTCGATGCCGAACTACACAACAAACTGGGCCACGTCCTGGCCACGTCGGGCCAGGCATTTGCCGCGGAACAACAGTTCGTGTTGTCGCTCGCGCTCGATGCCACGCGCCCCGAGGCACACTACAACCTGGGAAATCAGCTACTGGCGCGCGGAGCGAGCCACAGCGCCGTGCAGTCACTGAGGCGCGCCATCGCACTGCGCCCCGACTATGGCGCGGCGCACAACAATTTGGGAGTCGCTTGGCTGCAACTGGGCCAGCCAGCGCAGGCCGTGCTGGCATTGCGCGCCGCGGCCCAGGCCCTGCCCCACGATGCGCAAACCCAGTTGAACCTGGCCGGCGCGCTGCAATCGACGGGCGATCGGGCCGGCGCCATGGCAGCCTGTCGCGCGGCACTAACGGCAAGACCCAACCACGTCGAGGCAGCGCATAAGCTGGCCTGGCTGTTGGCCACCGCGCCCGATCCGCTGTTGCGCCGGGCGGACGAGGCCCGTGAACTGGCCGAGGCGGTCTGCCAGGCCACGGGGCGTCGCCAAGCGGCGCCGCTCGATACGTTGGCCGCGGCCATGGCGGCGCAAGGGTACTTCGCCGAAGCCGCCGCCACCGCCGAAGAAGCATTGCAACTGGCCCGGGCGGCCGACAATTCCTCCCAGGCCCAACGGATTGCCGCGCGTTTGACCATGTATCGCCAGGGTCAGAGCTACCAAGAGCCGTAGACGGTTGGAAATCCGCTTCGTCGCACGCCGTGGTCCGGCACCCCCGGAACCAAACATTGCCGCTCACCGCGAAGCCGCTACGTTCGTCACGACGGGCGCGGCCTGCACGCCGTGCCTTCGAAAACCCCGCCTACCGGCCCGGCAATCACCGATCCGGAAGTTGGCGGCGCACTCGATATCACCTATGTTTCAGGGTGACACGGCGCGACCGACGAAAACTCTAGGTTTGGTAGAGAGCGACGAGACCTACCTCAGTCATGCTCTGGGTGCCACTGGCTTTGCCAGTGCTCTGGAGCGTATTGGTGAATACGTGCGTTTTGTAGGTCAGGCCTTGTCCTGACGAGACCTACTGGTGGTATCCCGAAATGTTCTCACTGGGAACGCGCTCTCGAATCGCCGCGACGGCCGCCAGCGACCTGGAGCAAATGATTCGCGAAACATACGCCTTGGAAGCCCGCCTGCACGAATTGCAGTCGACCATCGCTCGACTGCGACAAGATTTCGAGCGCGCGTGTGTGGTTTCCTCCCCCGCCGAATCGGCCGTGGGCACCTCGTACTGAGCATGCCCGTACCTTGGCGCCCAGGTCCATGCGCGTGACGAAACCTCATTCGGTGACCGACCAGCGAGGCATCGCCAAGCAGTTGAAGCGGGTGTTGCCGGGGCCATGGTTTCGAGCTTGCACCGTGGCCTTCAACCGCGCGGTGGGGCGGGTGCCGTATCGGGTGAAGTACGGCATCGGCGGGTGGCTGCGTGGTCGCAAGGTGCCCTACGCACTTGTTCGCCCGGGCGACGTCGTGGTGCAGGTGGGTGCCCCCCGCGACCTGTTGGCCGCCGGCCGTTCGCGCGCCATGCATTTCGCGCGGCTGGTGCACACTGGTCGGGTGATCATTGTCGAGCCCGACCCCGCCAATGTGGCGGCGTTGCGGGCCTATGCCGAACGCCACGGCCTGGCTTCGCGGCTGGCCATTTTCAGTTGTGGCGCTTGGAGCGAGTCGACCGAACTGGCGTTCTTGGCCAACCCCGCGCACCCGGCCGCCAATGTCCTGGCCGACGTGGTATCGCTATCCGAGACGGAGCAGTTGCGAAAGGGTTTTCGCATCGAGCGCGTGCCGGTACGCGACCTCGACGGCATTCTGGCCGAGGCCGGCACGCCCCGGCCGCGCCTGGTGAGCATCACGACCAACGGCGCCGAGCTACAGATTCTAGCTGGGATGGGTCGCACACTGGCTGCCGGAGTGCCGTATATCAGTCTGGCCTCGACCGGGCCGGGCCTGCACGAAGCCATGGATTCGCGGGGCTACGACTACTTCGTACGCGACGATCGCGGCTATTGCTTTCGGCGGCGCGAAACGTCCGCATAGCAGCGGCTCGAAGAATTCAACTTCAGCCAACACGCACTGCATTCAACCAACTTCCGTCGGCCGAAAACAGCTTGCTGACCCCTCGCCATGGAGTTTGCAGTTTCCCTGCCATCACGGCTTCGTGAGCAAGGCCCGCTTTTTTACGATGAACTGGTGGTGATGGTCCCAGTGCTGTATGTACAACTCGACAAACTGCCCTAGCGTGACCGCCCCTTTTTCGTTGTGAATGCCCACCCGGAGAAAGTCGGCCGCGCCCAACCGCCGCAGAATCTCGCCCATCATCCGGCGATTGTCCGCATAGATCTGGCAGGCCAGGTGCGGGTCGAGGTCGTGGTAGAATAGCCGCTCGCCAAAAGCGGTTTCGTCATAGCCGATCAACAACGGTTTCTCTTCGGCGATCACTCGTTTCATGCGTTCGCAAGCAATCAGGTCGCTGTCGAGCATGTGCAGCACAATTTGCTGAATGCTCCACGTGCCGGGCACCGGAAACGCCGTAAGCTGTTCGCTAGACAGCCCCGCGATCGAGGTTGCCATCTGAGGACCACCCGCCACGAAGTGTTCGATTTGGGCTTGCATCGGCCAATCGCTCCTTTTGCCAGAATTCGCTTAGATCGGTACACTCGACACGTCGCAGAGCCCCGGGGGTCACCGCAGAACGCGTCGTCCGCCGACCGGCACCGTCGCATTCTAGCGAACCAGGCTACAGTCGTACGCTACGGACCGCACGCCATTGTCGATTCCCACCCCGTTGCCCGCCTAGGAACCCGCACATGAGACCTCGCTTGGCGTTGTGGATTGGCCTGCTTGTTGTGTTAGTCGGCGCGGCACCGCGTGCGGCCAAGCTGCGCGACTGGCCCGCCTGGCGCGGGGCCGACCGTAACGCACAAAGCACCGAAGTCGGGCTGGCACGCCAGTGGCCCGAGGCAGGGCCCCCGCTACAGGCGCGCGTCAGCGGTTTGGGCGAAGGCTATAGTGCTCCGTCGGTGGCCGGAGGTGCGATCTACACCATGGGCAACCGCGACGGTCAAGAATGGCTCCTGGCGCTCGATCGCCAGGAACCTGCCCAGGTGCTGTGGCAAACCACGCTGGGTGCGGTGCGCCACGACGGCGCAGGCTATCCCGGGCCACGCTCGACACCCACGGTCGATGGCGATCGGCTATATGCCTTGGGGCTCAATGGCGATCTGGTGTGCTGCCAGCGCGCCGATGGCCAGATCGTGTGGCGCAAGCAGTTGGTGGCAGATTTCGGCGGCGCGGTGCCAACCTGGGGCTATTGCGAGTCGCTGCTGGTCGACGGCCCCTGGGTGCTCGCCACGCCAGGCGGCACGCAGGCCACGGTCGTGGCGCTCGACAAACAATTCGGCCAAACCGTGTGGGCCGCGAAGGTCGGAGACGGGGCGGGCTACTCGTCGATGATTCGCGCCGAAATTCAGGACGTGCCCCAATACATTCAGTTCACCGCGCAGGGTGTGATCGGCCTGCGCGCCGCCGATGGCCAGTTGCTGTGGCGCTACAACGCCCCGGCCAATGGCACTGCCAATATTTCGACGCCCGTCGTTGCCGGAGATCGCGTGTTCGCGGCCAGCGGCTATGGCACCGGCGGGGGTCAGGTCCAGCTCGCCGCGCAGGGCGCCCAGTTCACGGCCACGGAAACCTATTTCACCAAGAACATGAAAAACCACCACGGCGGCCTGGTACTGCGCGAGGGCCACCTGTACGGCTCGAACGACCCAGGCTTGCTCACCTGTTTGAATTTCGAAACCGGAGAAGTGCTGTGGAAGGACCGCGCGCCGGGTAAGGCGTCATTGGTCTTTGTCGACGGGCTGCTGATCGCCCGGAGCGAGGAGGGGCCCGTCAGCCTGGTCGAGGCCAATCCCAGCGAGTTCAAACTGCTGGGACGGTTCGAGCAGCCCGATCGCAGCTCCGCGCCTAGCTGGGCACACCCGGTCGTCGCCGACGGTCGGCTTTACCTGCGCGACCAAGACCTGCTGTTGATCTACGACCTGCGTGGTAAATAACGAACCGCCGAAAGTGCGCCGCTGGTATCCACCTGGCTATCCGTCGCGACACAGCTCGGTTGGTTCTTCCCCCGTCATCAGCAGTTGCCACAGCGCGTTCTTGTCGGACGCCAATTCCAGCCACACCACCCACTGGCTTCCCGCCGGCGCGGGTTCGGCATAGTACGACAGCCCGGTCACGGTGAATTCCAGGGCATTTGCGGTGGGGTCGCGCGCCGCTAGGTACGCGCTCACCCGATCGACCAGGCGGTCCAGGTTCCGCGCCTGGCTGGCCGCCAGTTTCAACAATTCAGGATGTGGTCCCGTCGCGTCGCCGTCGAGGGTTAGTTCGACATTCGAAGTTGCCGTGGACAACGCGCCTTCCCACCATCCGTCGTAATAGCGCAGCGTGCCCAGCCCCTCGTGAAATTGTTCGGCCTGGGCCGCCGGGGCGCGCGCCAGCCAGCGCATGAAGGTTTGCCACATGATCGACGATTGTAGCCCCAGGCGTGCGTCGCATGCGCCGCTAAACGGTCACCGACCGAAAAGCTCGTCCATGGCGAGTCAAGAAGCCAACCGGAGCGGACTTTCCTCAGGCCCTGTGGCCTGTGCCCCCGCGCCGCTGGGCGGTGTCGCAGGCCCGCCGCTTGCCGCTGGCAAGCGGCGCTCGGCACGCTGCGCCCACTGCCGTGGTGCCCCCGGCCACCGGGGGTCGGCCAGGCGGGGCCAGGTGGTCGACCAATCAATGTGCGGTGACAAGAACGGATCGCGTGTCCACTGCCAATCGGCCAGTTGTCGCGCGAATAGCTCGGCGTCGCTCAACTCGCGAGGATCGCCGAAACCTCGCGTGGCACATTCATGATGTCGTAGCCGCGCATCGGGCGTGTAAACCACGCGATAGTTGTGCCGCCAGGCCGCCAGGCACAATGCCAGGTCGCTGTAGCACAGCGTGTAGCGCTCGTCGTAGCCCCCCAATTGCTCGAAGACGTCGCGACGCACCAGTTGACAGGCGCCCGTCACGGCCGCGCAATTACGATAACTTTCGGCGGTGCCGGCCAGTGTGGTGGCTCCTTCGCCCAGCCAACGAAACAAGTGGCGCGCCACAGGCGCGCCGAACAAGCCCACCCCCGCGTGTTGGATGCGCCCATCGGGGTACAGTAGCTTCGACCCCACCACGCCGATCTCGTCGAAGAGTGCCCAGCGCACCAGTTCGCGTAGCCATTGCCGATCAAGAGGCTCGACATCGTTATTCAGGAACAATAGCAATTCGCCTCGCGCGGCGCGGGCTCCCGCGTTGCACGCGCCGGAATAGTTGAAGGCACCAGGCCAGTCCACGGTGCGCACCGCGCCCTGCTGCCGCCATCGTTCGTATTGGGCCAACGTTCGTTGGTCGCGGCTGTCGTTATCGACCAGAATGATTTCCAGCGGTGCGTAGTCGGTCTGTTCGCGCAGCCGCTGGACCAGGGGCGCGGTCAACTCGAGATGGTCGCGCGTGGGAATCACTACCGACACCAGCGGCTCGCGCGGCAGTCGCCAGCACAGCCGGTAGCCTCCCTGGCCTCGACCCAACGCCTCGCCTTCCAATTGGCGCCGGCCTAACCAGTCGCCCAGCGCCCGCTCCTGCGCGGCCACGGCCCAGGGCTTGGCCGAAGCACTCGCGGCCGCCGAGCCCGGCACCGCGCGCCAGTGATACAGCACGCGCGGCACGTGCCGCACCCGGGGGCGCAGCTCGGCCAGACGCAGTAGCAGGTCCCAATCCTGCGCGCCGTCGCACTCGGGACGGAAACCACCCACCTGGTCGATCAACCCCCGTTCCATGGCCAACGGATGGCCGACGTAGTTGCGATCGAGCAGTAGCTCGCGTGACCAGTCGGGCTAGAAGACCGGCAACGTGCGGCCTCGACCGAAGGCGGCCAGATAGTACTCGTCGGCAAAGGCCAAATAAGCCGGCGTGTCGCCGGCCAAGGCCT
>CAYSXM010000237.1:0-6596 GCA_964434905.1 uncultured Pirellulales bacterium
CAATCTTGGCTTTCTCCGCTTTGGCCTTCGCCTCGAGGGCGGCGCGCCCTTCCGCCTCGATGCGTTCGGCATCGGCCAAGGCCGCCCGCGCCATGGCCCGGTTCTGTGCCTCGAGCACGGCGGCTTCGGCCTCGCGTTTACTGGTTTCGCCCAACTGATAGGCTTGGGCCTGTTTCACTTGCAATTCGGCCTGCGAATGGACGATCGAGGCCTGAGCTTCATTTTCGCCCGCCACGGCCTTGGCATTCGCTTCGGCCAAGGCCACGCGCATGGTGCGTTCGGCATCTTTCACCTGGGCATCGCGTTGGAAGGCGGCCGTGCGTTCGCCAATGGCTTGTGCTTTTTCCATTTCGGCGATGCGCACGGCCTGTTCGCGCACGGCATCGCGGGTGCCGATTTCGCGTTCCTTGTGTGCCATGGCCACGGAGATCGACTTTTCTCGATCGGCCTCGGCCACGCGCACCTCGCCAAGTTTTTCTTGTTCCGCCACGTCGCCGCGCGCCTGTTGGATGGCCTGCGAAGCGGCCTTCTGCCCGATCGCCTCGATATAGCCCGACTCGTCGGTAATGTCGGTGATGTTGACGTTGATCAGCACCAGTCCGATTTTCTTCAATTCGGGTTCGAGCGATTGCAGGATGTTTTCCAGGAACTTGTCGCGGTCGCGATTGATATCCTCGATGCGCATCGAGGCGATTACCTGGCGAAGCTGACCAAAGATAATATCCGCCGCTTGCTGCTTGATCTCGTCGCTATCCAAACCCAAGAGACGGATGGCCGCATTCTGCATGATTTCCGAACTGGTACCGATCGCCACGGTGAACACGCTGGGCACATTCACCCGAATGTTCTCGATCGACAGCGCGCCGCGCAGGGGAATCTCGATCTGCATCGGCTCCAGGCTGAGCCAGGCGCAATCTTGAATCAACGGCCAGACAAACGACGCCCCACCATGCACGCACCGCGACGCCACGCCGGCTGAAGTCCGGCCGTAGATCACCAACACCCGGTTGCTGGGACAGCGTTTGTAACGGCTGGCCACCAGGTTGTAGAAGATCACGAACAATACGATCACCGCCAACGCGATGAGCGACAACCAAACCAGCGGATGGTTCAGTGACTCGCCAAGCGGGGGCGCTTGCGCCAGACAAACAACACTAGGCATAATTTGCTTCCTGGGACTCGACCGCCACGCGGTCTACTTCCACGGTGTCGGAACTCGCAATGCGGGTTACAACAATCTTAGCTCCGGTTGCGAACGACGGGCCCTGCGAGATGGCCAGATACTCCATGCTTCGCCCTTGCAGATCAATCGTCACCTTGCCCACACCCTGTCCGCGAGCCGGCACACGCAAGTAGACGGTGCCCTGGCGGCCCAAGGCCCCCTCGATGCGGGCTGTGCCGTCGCTGCGCAATTTGAAGAGCAGTTGCATCATCTGGTGTACAAGCAGCATGGCTGCACCGCCCGCCCCCAGGGCCAAGGCAAATGTCTGGCGTGGAACGATTTGCGCGGAGTTAGCGGCCAAACCGGTGAGGCCGAAAAACGTGATCGCCGCGGTCACCGTGCGAAAGGTGATGATGCCGAAAATCCAGGTCGCATCGTGCGTGGAGGCCGGCACCGGATGGTGCGGCGCCGCGTGGCCGTCGGCCGCGTGTGTGTCGGCCGAGTCGCTGCCGGCCGGATGGGTGTCGCCGGTGTGCATCTCGCCCGAGTGCAGATCTCCGGCAGCTCCATGAAAATCGCCGCCGCCCTGGCTAGCAAAGTCGCCGTCGCCGTGCGACATTCCCAGCAGTGTCATCACCAACTGGCAGATCATGACGGTGCCACCGATAACCGCGAGCGTGGCGTAGACCATCGTCATCGGCGCTGGACCTTCTTCAAGATGGGATCACGCCGGGAACGGAACGTCCCCTGCGTGGCAGGTAAACATGCGGCCCCAAGAACCCAAACCACCGAACCGCGTGGGCACCAAAACTCTACCTTGCGTTCCCCCCGCCGCCGGCTGGCGCCCGAATCATCCCTTCCAAACCGCACGATTGTCAATTCGTCGCCGGGCGGCGACCGCCGCACGCCACCGCGCAACCGGCGACGGCAATTGACTTTGTCTCGCAGGGCAAGCGCGCTCGGCAGACGGGGTCGCCCGCAGATTTGCGGCCCCCGTGCTGGTCGGCTCTAATATCGCTCGCTGGCTGTCGCGGTCTTGCCCCGAAGAATGACCGCTCAAACTGGTCGCCTCACTTTGGCAGAGGAAGCACAGATGGAACCGCGTCAAGAAGCCTGTCCCGATTGCTCGATCGACACTGCTGGTTCGACAAACCGCGCTCTGCTGACAAACACCGGCGGCTGGTCGCGCCGCGATTTTCTTCGCGCCACGGGAGCGGGCGCCATGGCCAGCACCGCCAGCGCCGTCTGGCCCGCCTGGGCCCAAGCGGCCGACACGCCGGCCGCTGCGGCCGAGCCCGAGTCGATGGTCAAGTTGCTCTACGAATCGCTATCGAGCGAACAGCGTACCAAGGTTTGCTACGACTGGGACTTCCAAGACCCCGAGCGCGGGCTGTTGCGCACCCGGGTGTCGAACAATTGGAACGTGAACGACCAGTACATCGATAGCGACTTCTACAACGCCGACCAGAAACACCTGATCCGTCAGGTCTTCGAGGGGATCATTTCGCCCGACTGGCATGCCCGCATCGATCAGCAGTTGACCGACGATGCCGGCGGCTATGGCAACGAGCAAAGCATCGCCATCTTTGGCAAGCCGGGCGACGGCAAATTTGAATTCCTGATGACTGGCCGGCACCTGACGCTACGCTGCGACGGCAATTCGGCCGAGCATGTGGCGTTCGGCGGCCCGATCTTTTATGGACACGCCGCCGATGGCTTCAACGAGGGAGCCGGCCACCCGGGCAACGTGTTCTGGCCCCAAGCGCTTGAAGCCAACAAGCTGTTTGGCATGCTCGACGGCAAGCAGCAGAAGTTGGCGATGGTCAAATCGTTACCGCGCGAGGAACAGGTCGCGTTCCGTGCCACGGGCCGTCCGGGGGTTCCCGTCGCGGAACTGTCGAGCGATCAGCAAGGCCAGGTGCAGGCAGTGCTCAAGAAACTGCTGGAACCGTATCGTCAGGTCGACCGCGACGAAGTGGTGCGCTGCCTTGAGGCACAAGGTGGGCTGAACCAGTGCAGCCTGGCGTTCTATCAAGATGGCGACATCGGCAAGGACAGTGTGTGGGATTGCTGGCGGCTCGAGGGGCCGGCCCTGGTCTGGTATTTCCGCGGCGCGCCGCACGTGCACGTGTGGGTCAACGTGGCCGACGACCCGGCCACCCCGCTCAACGCCTGACACCGCCGGCGCCCGGCTTCGATGATCGTCGATTTACGTCGTCATTCTGCCATCGCATCCAGGCGATGACGCAGACGCTTCGAATGGTTCAACGGGCTGCCTAGGGCCCAATTACGACCAAGCAAAAAATCGCGTGGCCATCCTAGCGCTCGCCGGGGTGGCGCCCTAGTTCCTCGAGCACGCCCACTACAATTCGCCGCACCTGCGCCGCGTCGACACCCCTGGCGGGCGTCTGCGACTGGCTCTGGCAACCACCGTGCGGAGGATCGGTGAATCCGTGCTCGGCCAACAGGCACTGCACGTTGCGCGCTACCTCGGCCAGGTCGACCTGCTGGGTGTCGGCCAACGGCTGGCGACCCTGGCCAGGCTCGAACCCTCGCACCCGCAGCGCCGCGCGGAAACCTTCGGGAAAATCGGCCGAGTACATCATGGCATCGAACAGTCGCACCAGCTCGAATTGCAGCGTGCGCGCCTCGTCGAGTGCCCCGGCCAGGGTCAGGTCGAACAGCCGCCGGGTGATCTCCGGTACGATCCCGCTCGTGGCGTTGGTTCCACCGTCGCAGCCAATCAACAGCATCGGCATGAGTGCGGCATCCCAGCCGGTCAGAAAACTGAACTCCGGACGCTGGGGCCGCACCCGCTGAATCATGCGGATCATGTGCGGGAGATCGCCCGACGAATCCTTGATGGCCACCACGCGTGGGCACTCGTCGGCCAGCCGTTGGACCGTCGCCACGTCGATCGGCGAGGCGAACATGGGAATGTTGTACAGCGTGATGTCGATCGGCGAGTGGTCGGCGATCTGCTTGAAATAGGCATACACGGCCGCCGGGCTGAGCTTGTAGTAAAACGGCGCCACAATCGCCACCGCGCGCACGCCCAGCTCGTGGTAATACTCGCAAGCGGCAATCGTCTCGCGTGCGTTGGCTTCCGCGGCTCCGGCCAGAATGGGCACACGGCCGCGGGCCTGGTCGGCCATGATGGCAATCGTGCGGCGGCGCTCTTCGGGCGTGAAGCGGGTGAATTCGCCGGTCGAACCGTTGGGGTACAACCCATGCACGCCGCGCTCGATCAGCCACTCGGTGTAGCGACGCAGCTCCGCTTCGTTGATCTCGCCCCGGCTGTCCAAGGGAGTGATGTTGGGCGTAAAAATGCCACGCAGGCGGGCCGGGTGCGACATGCCAATGCCAGGGGGGAAAAGCCAAGGAGGGAGTGCCACGAGTACATACTGCAAGCCGGGCCCTGGCGACCGCCATGCAACCAGGACCACGCCGGGGTGGGCCCCAGAGCCCACGCCATGGCTTGCCGGGTTTGCAAGCCTAGCATAGTTTTGAGGGCGATTCCCCTCCCGGGTCTGGGGTTCACAATCAGGCTTTTCCGGTGTGTGCCGCGGGGAGCGTTCGACCACTTGGGCGAAAAAAGCCGCCGATATGAAGCCGCCGTTTCTTCGCGATCGAACTCCCGGACGGTCTCACCTCGCTGCAAGCGGTCAAATGGGTGTGAGCGACCCACGCACACCACTCCGCGCGCCAAACCGTCTGCCGCAGTTCCTGTTCTGCGTTCTATCTCCCGTCTACCTGGCCTGGTTCTATCAACTACCCATCGACGAACTGCCCCTCCGCGCCGGGCGCGCCTGGCGACGCTTCGAACTTCTGGAATATTGGCTCTCGCCCGAGGTGCTGTGGGCAGACTGGTTTGGCGATCCGGCACGCCTGGCCGTGGCCGATCGGATATTCCCTTGGTTCCTGGCGCTCGGGCTCGGGGCTACCTGCTGCGTGGCGGGTAGCGCGCTGTTGCACTGGTTGCGCATCGTGGGTTTTTACGACTCGTTCGAGCGCCGTGTCTTCGGTCTGTCGTTGGGACTGGCGCTTTGGTCTCACCTGACGCTGGCGATTGGCCTGCTGGGTGGCCTGCACCACGGGGCGCTGTTCTGGAGTCTGGCCGCGGCAGCCTGGGGTGCAGCCTGGTTCGCGTGGCGAGGGGCGCGTCGCGCGCCGCCAATCGCGCCCGCGGCGGCTGCTCACGGCGCCGCGCCGGGGTTGATCGCCACACCCCTGGTGCTTGATCGCCGGACTGCGGCCGTGTGGCTGCTGGTGGTGTTGCCGCTGGTGCTCGCGCTGGTGTGGGGCGGCCCGCTTCCACCGGTCGATTTCGACGTGCGCGAGTATCACTTGCAAGCACCGAAGGAATTCTATCTGGCCGGGCGAGTGCAATTCTTGCCCCACAACGTGTATGCCAACATGCCGCTAGGTCTCGAGATGTTCCCCCTCTCGCTGATGAGTGTGTCGGGCCAATGGTGGATCGGCGCGCTGGCTGGGAAAACCGTGATCGCCTGGTTTCCATTGCTCACCGCCGCGGCGCTGTTCACGCTGCTGCGCCGGTGGATTTCGCCTTGGGCCGGGCTGGCGGCCGCGGTCATCTATTTGTCGTGGCCCTGGACGGTGCGACTGTCGGTGGCAGGCCTGGTCGATGCAGCCTGGGGGCACTACCTGTTCATGTCGCTCTACGCACTGGCGATGTGGCGCGAACAAGTGGTCCCGTCGCACAGCGCGCGGACGGCCACCGTCGCCGCTGTTGGCGATGCCTTGCTCGCCCCCGGTTGGTTGGTGGTGACCGGTTTGCTGATCGGCGCCGCACTAGCTGCCAAGTACCCCGCCGCGGTATTCCTGGCCCTACCCGCCGGCGCTTGGGTGGCCGTTCTGGCGGCGCGCGACACGCGGGCCGGCGGCTCGGCCGGCGCACCGCGCACAGGCCTGCGCATCGCCGGCGCGGCCCGCGCGCTCGGCTGGCTGGCACTGGGGGCCCTGGCGACGAGCGGCTTGTGGTATCTCAAGAATTTCTGGTTCACGGGCAACCCGGTCTACCCGCTGGCCTATGCACTGTTCGGCGGCGCAACGCGAAACGAAGCCTGGGCCCAGGCCTGGTCGGCAGCGCATGCTCCGAACAGTTTTGCCGGACACGCGCTGGTGGAAGCTCTCGCCCGCGTGCTCGGCGCCAGCCCCTGGGCCAGCCCCCTGGTGGTTCCGTTGGCGCTCTGCTCGGTAGCAGATCGCCACCGTCGAAAGATCGTCGTGATGCTGTGGGGCTACCTGGCACTGGTGGTGCTGGTCTGGTGGAGCGCCACGCATCGTATCGACCGTTTCTGGCTGCCTACGGCGCCCATCTGGTGCGCGTTGGCTGGCTGCGGCGCCAGCACGCTGGCGCGGGGGCGCGCGCAGCAGGTAGATCCGTTGCCGCTGCAGCGTGTGGAGGAAATCC
>CAYSXM010000238.1:0-6587 GCA_964434905.1 uncultured Pirellulales bacterium
CCAGGAACGGGCGCTCGATCCGGTGGCTTTGGGTGTCGACCGTGACACGATACTCCTGCATGATCTCGAGCAGCGCGGCGTGGGTCTTGGCCGGCGCGCGGTTGATTTCATCGGCGAGCAACAATTGCGTGAAGACGGGCCCCGGTCGAAAGCGAAATTCTTGTGTGCGCATATCGAAGATTGGTGCGCCGGTAATATCCGAGGGCATGAGATCGGCGGTAAACTGGATCCGCCCAAAAGCGCACCCCAGCACGCGCCCCAAGGTGCGCACGAACAAGGTCTTGCCCAGCCCGGGCACGCTTTCAATGAGCACGTGGCCCTGAGAGACCAGTGCCACCAGCGCGGTTAGCACCAGCTCATCTTGTCCCACGTATACGCGGCGCAGCGCGGCGTCGACGCGCTCGAACCAGGTTTTCACGTCGGCGTTGACTGCCTGGTCGGTTCGCGGCGTCGTATCGGATGGCGGCGCCGCAGCGCCGTCGGGCAAGGAGTTGGTCATGGAGTCTTGTCTGCTGGCTGGGTTGCGAAGGGTGAACCTTGTCGCTCACCGCTGGGAAGGATAATCGCCGCATTGGTTTCGGCCGGAGGTAGCCCCCGACGGTCGCTCGATCGAGCGCCGGCCAGGTAATGCCGCCATCGCTCGGTAGCATAGGTTTCGTCGCCGGTCCACTCCAGCAACCGGCCCACCGCCTCGATGTGTTGGCCAAAGTCGCTGGTCAAGGCGGGCAGTGTCTCGCGTGGCAGGCCAAAGATCGGGAACCGGCACAGTCCAAAGACCACGGCCAGCGCCACCAGATGGATGAACACCGCGTTGATGGGCCAGACTCCGAACATCCCCAGCCCCAAACTCTGTTCGCTGGGGTCGGAGGTGTATAGCGGTGGCCCCCGGTGTTTGCTTTCCAAGAACACAACCACCCCCGGCGCGCCTGCCTGTTCCACCAATCGCTGCGCCAGATGCCGATGCTGATGATTCACCAGGGGCAGATTCAACAACCACGAACCGTTGGCTACTAGTAGCACCTGTCCGTCGCCCACGGTCAAGCGGCTGACGACAGGCTCGCCTTGAGAAGAAACCAGCACTTGGGCCCAGGCAGGAGGTCGCAGCCGATGCCCCCATTCGATTTCAACTTGCACCGGGTCGACCCCCGCCAGCCAGCGTGGGTCGCCTTCGAGCGTGGAAGCCCGGCTCCATGGGCCGTCGGCGTCGAGCGTGAACCAGGGGCAGGCAAGCGCGCCGGAAAAGGCCGATCGATCGGCTTGGAATTCGCTTTGTGCATCGAGCAACCGGCGGCGCGTTTCAGCCGCCAGTCGACGCGGCACCTTGGATTTGACGTGGTCCCAATAGCGCGGCGCAGCGTCGAAATCGCGACCAACATACACCAGCGTGCGACCGGGCTGCCGCGCCAACCAACCTTGTAGCCAGGCCACCACCTCGTCAGAAGGTGGCGAAAAATCGTCGGGAAACCACACCACCGTCTGGCACTTCTCGAGCTTCGGCGAGAGCGAGCGCCAGGTAATCACCTGGTGCCCTCGTTGCTCGAATAACTGACCCAACACGGCCGTGCCGTTGACGCTGGACGCAGCCGGACCATTCCGGTGGCCATAGGTAGCATCGATCGACTCGGCACAGCCCGTGGTCCCGATCAACGCCACCACTCCCCACAGCCCGGGAATACTTCGGCACCTGCTCGCCACCCGTTGGCTCATGTGCTCCTCCGTTCGGCCAAGGCCTGGAATCGTTCCAATTGGCTCCAACAGACCTCGAAGTCGGCCTGCTCCAGTTGCCGACCGCCGAAAAACACTTCTTCGAAATTCACCATGGTTCTGGCCAATAGTGCCCCCAGCGGGCCGCCCCCAATCTCGCCGAGATATTGGCGATTCGTCTTCCAGCGTTCCAATCGCAGGTGCGCGCGGCGGTCCAACTCGACCAGTTCGTGGCTGAACAAGTAGACCATGGCCTCGTTAAATTGCCCCCGTTGATAGCAGGCGCGGGCGGCGGCCAACAAATCGACTGCCTGGTGTCGATCCAGAAAGGCCAGTGCCGCGCGGCGCGTGGTGTCGGTACGGAGCGTGGCGCGTGCCACGTTGCGCTGTGCAAGGTCTTGTTCGCGCCGCAAATAAGCCCGGATGATCTGCGTTGTCAACGCGGCCAACAGGATGGCTAGCACGATCCAGGCGACGGTCTCCATCCAGTTCATCGAAAAGCCGCCCCATCGCCAGGTGGGCAACTGCAAGTCCCAATTCCAATCCCAGGGTAGACTCACCTCGATCGTGCGCACATCGTCGTGGGTATCGTCATACCAGACATAGTCCCACGATTGATCGAGCGCCTGGCGACCCGCGGCCACATCGCCCTCGGTGGCGGTTCCCGAGGGTTCGTCTGCCACGACGGGCAGTGCCATGCAGACCGCCAGGAACGTCAAGACACCCAGACTGCGCTGCCTTGGGTGTTGGCGCGTGCGAAACCCGAAGGTACTGAATCCGCGCCTCATGCGAACTGTCCCCCCAGCCGGGCACCCGCGGCGCGCATCTGCAGTTCGATTTCCCAACCTTCGTTGCGGATTCGCAGATCGAGATAGCACAAATAGCGCACAATCGTCAGGAAGCCAGCCGAACACCACAAGGCGACGGGAAACAACCACGATTGAGCCCCGGCGCTGGTCCATTCCCATTGTCCGTATAGCAACGACCACAGTCCGGTCAGTACGACCCAACTGGCGGTCGCGGCGGCCCCGGCGATCGCCATGGAACCTAGCCAGCGGCCAAACAATTCCCCCGTATTACGACCATGCAGCGCCAGCGCGCGGCGCATGGTGGTCACACCGGTTCGTCGCGAGGAAAACAGGGCGTTCCGCTCCAACAACAAGACCTCGTTCAGATAGGGCCACACGCAATAGGGCACCGGCCAGAACAGGCACACCAGCACCAGCACCGACCGCAGCGCCAGTTGCAGCACGAGCAATTGCGGCAGCGAGCGCAGCCAATCGGTAGCCAACCGGCGCAGGTTGATTCGATCCTCGAATAGCGCCTGGCCCAGATACAACGTCATGAGTGCCGTGGCGAGGGGGACCTGCCACACGGTCAGCAAGATCGTGGCATTGACATTGCCCGCAACCCGATCGGGTTCGACCAGATCTTCCTGCTCCACCGACATGCCTGCCGCATGCAGTAGCCAGAAATTCGCCAAGCAGCAAGGTGCCACGCCGAGCACCCAGCACAGTGTCAATGGCCCGGCATAGCGCCGCGCCACGCGCAGCGACAAGTCGAGAATCTCGACAAACGGCCGCTCGCGAATCGAAATCCGGGTTTTATCCAGGCGCATCGGCATCTCTTGGCGGCTGACCCAACATCACGAAGTAAAACAGCAACAACCCGCTCGACAGCGCCGCCACGGCGGCCTTGACCCAATAGGGCGCGGCCGATGGCGACAAGAAACCTTCGATCAGCGCTGCCAGAAAGAACATGACCATCGCGGCCCCCATGGCCGGCAGCGTTTCGCGCCCCGCCTGGGTCAGCGACGCAGAACGAGACAGTCCCCCGGTGTCGACGAGCGAAAAGCCCAGTCGCATGCCGGTCGCGGCCGACAACACGATGGCGGTCAATTCGAACGGGCCGTGTGCGGTGACAAACTCGAAGAAATTGTCGCGCGCCGGTACGCCTCCCATGTGTCCAAACATGGCTCCCAATTGCAGCGCGTTGGTCACCGTCAAGAAAAGTCCCCCCACGCCGCCCAATAAGCCAAAGGCAAAACATCGCAGCCCGATGCCCGTATTGTTCCAAATGTAGAACCCCACCATGACGGCCCGCTCATTGGGATCGCGCCCATGAAGCGGCTGTGCGTAGTTCTCCTCGAGCTGGGTCAACTGTTCGGATCCCACGACCCTCGTCGCGAACTCGCGCGACGTGTAGGCCGAAAACATCGATAGCGCAAACAGACCCCAGAACAAACCGAACGCTAGCCGCAGCGCGTTGTCGTGAAACAGCCGGCGCGGAACCACTTGAAATAGCTCGCGGCCCCAGTGCGAAAGTTGAAACGATTGACTGCGGTACAATTGGTTGTGCGCCCGCCCCACAAGCTGGTGCAAATAGGCTACCGTGGGGCTGGGAAGTTCATACGCGCTAGCCAGGGCCAGATCGGCGCACGCGGCCCGGTACAGCGCGGCGAATCGCACGATGACCGGGGGTCGCACTTCACGCCGTCGGCGATCTTCCAATTGGCCGCACAGCGTCTCCAGCTCTTGCCAGTTCCGGCGGCGCACGGCCAACAGTTCGGCGACCTTCATCCAGACCTCATTCCTTCGGAACCGCGAAAAATGCCCGCTGATACACCGCGCACAACAGTGCGTCGTAGTTCAGCGGCCCCGCCAGACCCCACCGCAATGCCAAGGGCTCGGCCAGATGCCGCGCGATTTCCACTCGCCGTGCCCAGGGCAGCACCCGCCGCCGCGCCACATAACTGGAAAGCGCTTGGGCCGATCCCGGGGTCAGGTTCAAGTTGGCCGGCAGTGCCACGGCCAACCGCAGCGCGTCGGGCTCGAGTACCTGGGCCACGCCAGAAAAACCACGCGGTTCTTCCACCACCACCATCGTGCCGCAAGCCAGGTCGCCCAGACGCTGGAAACGCTCGTTCAACATGGTCGCCACCAGGGCAAACAAGTAAGGTGGCAACCCGGGCAACATATCGACACTCTTCAACACATTGCGCAAGACGGCCTGCTGTGCATTGATCGGTTGGCCGTCGATGGTCAACACCCGCAGTCGGGCCATCCGCTTGCCAGGAGTCTGACCATTCCACAAGGCCTCGAACAGGCCGCCATAGAACCAGGACATGGCGAACCAGCTAGTAATCGCCACACCGAGGCCCAGGCCACCCAGGCCCACGGTGGCGCCCGCCAGCGAGGCCACCAGGCCCACCAGGGCCAGTAGCAGCCACTGTAGCACCTGGTCAATCAAATAGGCCGGCAATCGCTGAAACGGGCCCGCCACCCGGTACTCGAAGGCGATATTCTCCGGGGTCACAATCCGCACGCCGTTGTCGAGCGGCCGATCGCGCCATGCGGTCGTCGTGTTTGCCATGTGCCAGTGGTCCACTGCAACGGTGCCGGCCCGCGCGCTCGCGCGGTGCGGCCGATTATCGCAGCGCGACGCGGCCGTCGGCAAGCGACCCCAGCGACCAGCAGCCTGTTGAAAAATGCCACGACGGCATTATTAACAGACGGCTCGGTTCCTCACCTGCCAGCGTGCCTGGGACGCGGTCCCTTGGTATAACAGCCCGTTGAAGCATTCGACCGACTGATAACCGTCAACATCGTGGACACGCCCCACGGTCTTGACCTTGTTGCATGCCTGTTGCAGAAAGCGCGGCCGCCATGGCGCATTGGGAACATCGCCCCGAACCCGCTTGGAAACACTTTCAATTCAATCAGCCCTATGCCGCAGGGTTGGCCCGGCTGCGCAACGAGGTACTGGCCAAGACCGACTTCGACCCTGCCGTGCTATGGCAGTGGGGCACGATGCAGGCCATGGCCCTGATCGAGGTGCTCAAGACCTGCGAGCGCGAGTTTGGCGCCCCGGGCCAGGCTGCCGTCTATGGCGCGATTCGCCGGGTGGGGCTCGACGTGGGCCGGCAGATTCTCGCCGGCTTGCGCCCGCCCGAGCACATGACCGCGACCGAGTTCATTAGCTTCTATGCCACGGTGATCAACCGCATTGCCTACGCCTCGCTGGAAGAACCGCGCATCGACGGCGAACACCAGGCCAGCTTCGACATCGTGTGGTGCCCCCACCAAGACCACTACCAGGCGCTCGACTGCCGCGTGCAACGCTACTTCGTGCAAGGCATGATCGACGCGCTCGTCGAATTCAATCCGCGCTTCGCTTTCGACGTGCAATTCGACTCGACCATTCCCGCCGGGGCGCCCACCTGCCACTTTCGCATGTGGCAGCGCGCCACCGACGGCGCACCCGCCCAGTGGCAGACCGATACCCAGATGATCGACGTCAAGGCGCTGCGCATCGCCGCGGCCCAGGCCAAGGAGCAACAGGCGTGAGTGCCAACGGCAAGCTGGCGGGAAAATCCGCGCTCATCACCGGCGGAGGCAGCGGCATCGGCGCGGCCGTGGCCCGGGCGTTGGCCAGCGAAGGGTGCCGCGTGGCCATTGCCGGGCGCGACGTGCACAAACTTGAGTCCGTGGCAGCCGCCTGGGCAACCGATCGTGGCCAGATCGCCGCGCAAGCCACCTGGCCGCTGGCCTGCCACGCCGTCGATGTGGCAGACCGCGACAGTGTCGCCGCATTGTTCGATTGGGCCGCGACAGCCGTTGGCCCAATCGACATTCTAGTCAACAACTCGGGCATCAATGTCCCCCGGCGTTTCATGCACAACCTCGACCCCGCCGATTGGGATCGCATGCTGGCGGTCAATGCCACGGGAGCATACAACTGTCTGCGCGCCGTGCTGCCTTCGATGCGCGAGCGGCGCGACGGCTTGGTCATCAACATTGTGTCTACATCGGGCAAGCGGGCCTCGCTGTTGGGTGGCGTGGGCTACAATGCCTCGAAGTTCGCCATGTTCGCGCTCGGCACCG
>CAYSXM010000239.1:0-6569 GCA_964434905.1 uncultured Pirellulales bacterium
GTCGAGGA
Source organism: uncultured Pirellulales bacterium (assembly GCA_964434905.1). Lineage (GTDB taxonomy): Bacteria > Planctomycetota > Planctomycetia > Pirellulales > CAYNRE01 > CAYSXM01. Next base: position 9 of record CAYSXM010000239.1, read on the forward strand.
AACCGTTCGCATCATGGTCGTCAGCCAGGGCGGGGTCATGGGCAGCATCGACCTCTCCTGGAGTCTTAACAAGGAACTTCCCACCTATTTGCAAATCTACGGATCTACCGGCACGATCCTCGTCGGTTGGCAAGAATCGAAATACAAGCTGGCCGGCAACGACTGGGTAACGTTTGGCAAAGGTTACGACAAACTGCAGGCCTTCCGCGACCAACTCGACAATTTCGCGAACCATCTGTTGCACGGCGAACCGTTAGTCATCACGTCCGCCGATGGCTTGGCCTCGGTCGAAGCCATCGAGGCAGCCTACGAGGCACTGCATCACAGCCATTGGACGACGATCTCCTCGCCGATCATCGGCAACCACGCCGAAGCGTCGGCGGTTGCAGGCTGGTCGGGGTAACGCCCGCCCATGCGCATTCATCCCTCGGCCTTGATCGAGCCCCGCGTCGAAATTGGCGAGGGGACGGCAGTGTGGGACAACGTCCACATTCGCCATTCCACCCGGCTCGGCCGCGACTGTATCGTCGGCGAGAAGTCCTACATCGCCTACGGCGTGCGCATCGGCGACCGTGTCAAAATCAACGCCATGGTCTACATCTGCACCGCGGTGACCATTGAAGACGGTGTCATGATCTCCGCCGGCACCATCTTCACCAACGATCGTTTTCCACGCGCCTGCACGCCCGACCTGAAATCGCTACGGCCCAGCGAACCCGACGAGGATACACGTCCGACCCTGGTCCGCGCCGGCGCCACGATCGGCGCAGGCTGTGTGATCGGATGCGATCTCGAAATCGGCCGGTTCGCCATGGTCGGCATGGGCTCGGTCGTCACCCATGGCGTCGGAGATTTCCAGTTGGTACTCGGTTCGCCGGCTCGTCTGGCGGGCTATGTTTGCCGCTGTGGGCAGCTTTTGGTTCGCTGTGCAATCGAGCCCCCCGCCGACGGCGACTACGTCTGTCCGGCGTGTGGCCTGGACTATCGCCTGTCGGCCGGCCACGCTACTGAATTGCACCCTCCTCAATAACACCCCGTTTCTCGGAATGCTGCGCCGGCATGTCTACCGGATCCGACCAATCCTGGGCAGTCGTAGGCGGTGGCCTGTTGGGCCTCTCGTTGGCGCTCCGTCTGGCGCAAGCCGGGCGCCGTGTGACGGTCTTCGAAGCGGCGCCGGAAGTCGGAGGCTTGGCCGCGGCCTGGCAAGTGGGCGAACTCACCTGGGACAGGCACTACCATGTGACACTGCTGTCCGACAAATACCTTGGTAGCCTGTTGGCCGAACTGAATCTCTCCCACGAGCTGCGGTGGGTCGAAACGCGCACCGGGTTCTATACGGACGATCGGTTGCACTCGATGTCGAACACCGTCGAGTTCCTCCGTTTTCCTCCCCTCAGACTGTTGGATAAGCTGCGGCTAGGCGCCACCATTGCCTATGCCGCCCGAGTGCGCAATTGGCGGCGTCTGGAGCACGTACCCGTCGCCGATTGGTTGCGACGCTTGTCGGGCCGTCGCACGACTGAAAAGATCTGGATTCCGCTGCTGCGTGCCAAACTAGGCGAGTGCTACAAACACACCTCGGCCGCCTTTATTTGGGCGACGATCCAGCGCATGTATGCTGCCCGTCGCACCGGGCTCAAGAAGGAAATGTTCGGCTATGTGCGCGGTGGATACGCACGCGTGCTGGCTCGCTTGGCCGAGCGGTTGGCTGAACAGCGCGTTTCCTTGCGCTGTAGCGCCCCGGTGAGCGCGGTCGACGCCGACGACCAGGGGCGTCCCAACGTGTACCTGGCTACCGGCGAGTCGCTCGCCTTCGATCGCGTGGTGGTCACTTCGCCGGCCCCCGTGGCCGCCCGATTGTGCACCGCTATCGACTCCCATCAGCGGCAACAATTGGAACAGATTGAGTATCTCGGCATTCTTTGTGCGTCGGTTGTGCTGGCTCGTCCGTTAGCGGGCTTCTACGTGACGAATATCACCGAGTCCTGGGTCCCTTTTACGGCCGTCATCGAAATGACGGCACTGGTAGACTCCAGCGAGTTGAACGGCCGCACCTTGGTCTATCTGCCGAAGTATGCCGCCGCGGACGATCCGGTCTGGAATACCACCGACGATCAATTGGAAGAACGCTTCACGGCCGCCTTGTTGCGAATGTATCCGCAACTCTGTCGCTCGGATGTATTGGCCTTTCGCGTCTCTCGCGCGCGGCATGTCGCCGCGTTGTCAACCCTCGACTATTCTAGTCGTCTGCCGGCCGTGACCACCTCGCAACCAGGTGTGTTTCTGGTGGGCTCCTATCAAATTGCCAATGGCACGCTCAACGTCAATGAGACGTTGAAGCTCGCTGCCGATGCATTACCGCTGTTATTGGCCGGCAATCACCACACCCCTTGCCATGCGGAACCACATGTCGCTACCGCTGGCTAGTCTGTCGCTCGACCTCGATAACAAGTGGTCGTACCTGAAAACTCACGGCGACCCCGCCTGGCGAGACCTCCCGTCCTATTTGCCGGTGGTCGTGCCCCGGATCCTGGATTTCCTGGCAGCGCGCCGCCTGCGCATCACGTTTTTCGTGGTCGGCCAAGATGCCGCTCTACCCGGACACGGGCCGCTGCTGCGCTCGCTGGCAGATGCAGGGCACGAGATCGGTAACCACTCTTTCCACCATGAGCCCTGGTTGCATTTGTATCGCGAAGAAGAGATCGAGGCCGAACTCGATCTCGCCGAGGAGCACTTGCTGCGCGCTACCGGCGCGCGCCCCATCGGTTTTCGGGGGCCGGGCTATAGTTTGTCGCGATCCACCCTCAGGGTGTTGGCCCGCCGAGGCTATCGCTACGATGCCTCCACGTTTCCCACGTTTCTCGGTCCGTTGGCCCGCGCCTACTACTTCGCGACCGCCCGACTCACGCCCGACGAAAAGCGAGAGCGCGCTCGCCTGTTTGGCACCTGGAGCGAGGGCTTGCGCCCCCTGCGTCCCTATCGCTGGGATCTGCCAGAGGGGCCCTTGGTCGAAATCCCGGTTACCACCCTGCCCGGCTGTCGCGTGCCGATCCATTTGAGTTACGTACTTTACTTGGCCTGCTACTCGCGGGTTGCCGCCTTGGCCTATTTCCGCTCGGCACTCGCGGTTTGCCGAGCCACCCAAGTTCAGCCGTCGATACTCTTGCACCCGCTCGATTTTCTCGGCGCCGATGACGATGCCGGCCTCTCGTTTTTCCCCGGCATGCGGCTCTCGAGCGCCCTCAAGCTCGAGCTGATGGGGCGCGCGATCGACCTACTGTGTGCCGCCTTTCACGTGGTCCCCATGTGCGAACATGCAGCGCATTGCGCCGCGGCCCCATTACACGAACCTCGCTTCTCCGATGCCGGACCACCGGTTCTGCCCCGACAATCGTTGGCCCAGGCACAATAGTCCCATGCACGGTTATCATTTTCATCTCGCGGTTGGCCGCCCACGATACTTTCCAGACGCGACGCCGGCAATCGCCCTTCCACGGCGCGGGGGAGTTTCGTGAGCTTGCCACGTCCCCATCTCGATCGCCCCGGCAGCCGCGCGCGACAGGCCCTCACTCGCCCGACCTACGGCCAGGCGGGCGATGACGCCACCGCGGCGCGCCGCCGAAACTGGCCGCTGCTGGCTGCCTTGCGACCCGAGCAATGGGTGAAGAATGCCCTGGTCTTCGCGGCCCTGGTGTTTTCCCGGTCGTTAGGCCAAGGGTACTTGCTGCTGAGAACCTGCGAGGCTTTCGCGCTATTCTGCGCCGCTAGTAGTGCCATCTACTTGCTAAACGACTTGCGCGACCGTGCCGAAGACCGCCTGCACCCGGTCAAACGTCTTCGTCCCTTGGCGTCGGGCGCGCTGGCGCCGGCCTGGGCCTGGATGTTCCTGCTGTTGCTGCTGGGCGTGGCCCTAGGGGGGGCTCTGGTTCTCGATGTGCGGTTCGCGACGCTGCTGGTGATTTACGTGCTCTTGAACGTGGCCTATAGCCTGGGGCTCAAGCGGCTGGTCATCGTCGATGTTCTAGCAATTGCCACCGGGTTTGTCTTGCGCGCGTGGAGCGGCGGCCTCGTCATCGGTGTTAGCGTTACTCCGTGGCTGCTATTGTGTACCCTGATGCTGGCCATGTTCCTGGCCTTTGGCAAACGCCGGCACGAATTGTTGTTGCTCCAACACAATGCCGCCGGCCACCGGGCCTCGTTGAGTCAATACTCAGTCGAATTTCTCGATCGCATGATGACCGCATCCGCATCGGTGGTGGTCGTGGCCTATGCGCTCTACACGTTGTCGCCCGAAACCGTGGCCCGGTTCGGTTCCCAGGCGTTGGTGTTTTCCACGCCCTGTGTCATTTACGGGATCTATCGCTATCTATACCTAGTGGTCGAACGTAACCAGGGCGGCGATCCTGCCCATGCCTTGTTGCGCGACATTCCCTCCGTGGTCAACGTGTTTTGTTGGCTTGCCGTGGTGTGTAGCGTGTTGTATCTGCCCGATCACTGGGTCCCCTGGTAGCGACCGTGTCGTGGCGCGCGCCAGCGCATCGGGAAACCTATGAACGTTCGTCGCGCGTTGGTGGCCATCTTCCTGGTTGGGGCGGTGCTGCGCCTCGACGGCTTGCTCCGGCCACTCGATCTGCCCGCCTGGCGCGAGTGCGATGTTGCTGCCGTGGCGCGGAACTTCCACCGCGAGGGCCTGCGCCCGCTCTTTCCCCGCATCGACTGGCGCGGCACCGGACCGGGTTTCGCGGAAATGGAGTTTCCCGCCCTGTCCTATGCCATGGCCCTCGGCTATCGTCTGACTGGCGTGGACGAGCGTCTGGGGCGCGTGCTGGTCTACCTCGGCTCGCTGGTTGCATTGGCCGCCTTGTTGGGCTTCGCTCAGACACTCCAGCCGGGGCTAGCCGCAGTCGCGGCAGGCGCTTGCTTCGCCCTGGCGCCGCTGGCGATCGGTCTTTCGACTAGCTTGCAGCCAGAGGGGTGGATGCTCGCGGCTTATGTCGCGGCACCGTGGGCCCTGTGGCGCTGGCTCGAAATTCCCACTGCACGGCGCTTGTGTCTGGCGATTGCCGTGACCGCGGCCGCGGTCTTGTTCAAAGCGCCCTCCGCACACCTGGGGCTGCTATTTGCCCCCCTGGTCCTTGCGCGCTGGGGTTGGCAAGCACTGGCTCGACCTTCGGTCTGGGGGTTCGCTCTGACCGCGCTGTTGCCCGCCGCACTCTGGCATTTCCATGCCCATTCGCTGTGGTTGAGCTACGGCAATTCCTTGGGCGTTTCCAACGAGTCGCATTGGGCCGGTACCGCCCTGCTGACCAATCCCACCCTGGTGCGCAACATCGTTCGTCTCGATCTGCAGCAGGTATGGCTCCCAGTCGGCCTGGTGCTCGCCGCCTTAGGCCTAAGCCGGACCGACCGTGGCCCGGCGCGTTTCGTGGCCCTGGCTTGGTTGGTCGCCGTTGGCGCCTACTATTTGGTGGTGGCGCGCACTCTGAGCGACGACTGGGCAGACTACTATCACGTTGTCGCGGCGGCCCCGGTGGCACTACTCGTGGGTCAAGGTGTTCGAGCGTTGTTCGACCTGGCCCGCGCTGTGCCGCTTTCCCCGTTCGCGGCCACTGTCGCCGCCTGCGCGCCGCCGACCGCCTGGTGGATCGGCGAACGCCTGGCCCCTTTGTTGGCCCTGGCGCTACTGGCCGTGTTGGCTGGTCGACACGCGCTGGCCGCGCTGGCGCATAGCCGCTTCGACCCCGGCACGCGCGCGGCGCGCAGCCCGCGTTGGTTGCCGGTGTTCACGACGATCGTCGCGGTGCTCGGTCCGGTGGCCTGGGGGCAACAGGCCTGGGCCCACTGGCGCGCGCGGCGACCTACCGCTACGGCGCATCCCTTGTTCCACTGCGCTCAAAAGTTTTATCCCCTAGTGCGGGGGCCTGGTCTGTTGGTCGTGTCCGGCGGCACCAAGTACGATCCTGAAGGATTGCCCGTCGCTTACGACGCACCCTATTTTCTCTACTGGCTCGATCGCCAAGGGTTTACCATCGCCTTTCAAGACCAGTCGCTCGACCGGTTGGGCGGGTTTGCCTCCCAGGGGGCGCGGTGGTTCGTCGCTGAGACATACGCCGTGGCTCAGCAGCCTGGTTTCGAGGCCCAACTCTTGGCCAACTATCGATTGGTTGCACGTTGCGACGAGGCCATGCTATTCGATCTGGCGATGCCCGGCCGACCGACCTCCGCAGCCCACCCATGAGCAGCCAGCCCATTTCCGCCGCGCTGCCGGCCGTTGGTAGCGCACCACGTTGCCCGCTGTGCCAGGGGGTCTCTCGACAGCGATTCCGTCGCCACGGCCATGGCATCCACGTCTGCCAAGTGTGTGGCCATTGGTTTTCGCCCGCCCCCTCGCTCGCCGAGCACGTGGCCCAGGTTTACGGCGACGACTACTTCTCCGGCGGCGGAGCGGGCTATGCCGACTACCTGGCCGAAGCCGATTTGTTGCGTTCGCGGGGCCGTGACTATGCCCAGCTCATGTCGCGCTGGACGCCGCCTGGTCGAATACTCGATGTCGGCGCGGCC
>CAYSXM010000240.1:0-6569 GCA_964434905.1 uncultured Pirellulales bacterium
GCCTGCCCGCCCGCCGTCGACAGGCCCGGTGCGTCGCGGTGCAGCAGCATGCGATGATCCAACTGCTGGTCGATCCAGTGGCTGACCACGCGTTTGATATCGGTGAAATCGAGCACCATGCCTCGTTCGTCGAGCCCTTCGGCCTGTAGCGCAATTACGGCCTTGCCGTTATGTCCGTGCAGATACCGGCACTTGCCGTCATAGTTGAGCAATCGGTGGCCGTAACAGAAATCGATTTCGCGAGTGACTCGAAACATGGGGGCGTCTCTCGTTGCTTGGAAAAAACAACCCTGGTTCTGCCTGCTGGGTCCGCCCGACAAAAAACTAGCTCTGACCGCGCAGCGCAGGAGCCGAAGTGACATCGGCATAGCGTGTGCGGTCAACCAGCCCTGCGTCGTGAAATGCGGTCTGGCGCTCCGCGCACTTGTTGCAGTTTCCACAATGCAGGTCGTGCTGCGGCGCCAGGCAGGAAAACGTCAACTCTAGCGGAAAATCGCGCCCCAAACGCATGACTTCACGCTTGGTCAGCGTGGCCAACGGAGCTTCGACTTCGACCGTGCCTGCGGTCCCTTCCAGCAGCGCAGCCACGAAGCGTTGCAAATAGGGTAGTTTGGCATCGGCAAAAGGACTGGTGCCGAGCGGGGCAATCGCCAGTCGTCCGATTCCACGCAACTGGCATATCAGCGCTGCCTTGATCAGCAGCAGCGCATTGCGCACCGGCAAATAGACCGCATCGTCGGTTGAATCGCAGGCCGGGATTCCCTGCCCGGTCAGGCTCCAGTGGCCGGCGTAAACATCGCCGAGCGGCATCTCCAACACAAACAACGAGGCCAAGTTCGGGTGCTTCAGCGACTCGCAAAGTCGCGACGCCGCGCGCAGCTCGGCAGTTTCCCAATTCAAACCCGCGCGCACGTAAAACGGCTGTACTCGGCGCCCCTGTGCCAACAACAGGCCCAGCAGAATGCCGCTATCGAGGCCCCCACTCAGCAACAACCCGGTATCCGATTCGCTGCTGGTTCGGTGCGCTGGCAAAGACTTGTCCTCGGCTCAAAAAGTCCACAAACGGGGGGGCGTTAGCACACGATCGACCCGCCTTGCGAAGGCCTCCCATTGTAGCGCCCCGACAAACCCGGGCGACTACTTACCCCCCACCTGTCACAAATTCGGCTCCCAATTCTGTAACATGCGTTCCAGTGCACGGTCGTACCGTGCCAAACTGGCTTCCCTGGCAATGGTTCCTCTGGGTGACCTTGCCGCCGGGCGGAACGCGGCGATAGACTCCGCACCCCCCGGCGAGCGGGCCGAACCGCACCGGGCGTGTCGATTGTACGGGCCCCCTGACCAGGCAACGAGTTACGGCCTGCGCCGTGGCGGGGGATTTTCTTGAATCATAAGCTGGGGCTTTTAGAATGGACCTTGAGGCCTGCGGGCAGTGGTCCGTCCGAATCGCCCCCCAAGAGGTGCGATCATGCGAGCAGCTTGTTGCGGGCTGATGTGCGGTGTTTTGATGGCGATGCTGGCTGCGAGCGGGCTGAATGAAAGCCAGGCCTGGGGCCAGCGGCCGGGCGCCCCGGCGAACGAATTCCAACCGACCGGCGGATTGCAAACGTATACCGCGCCGTTAGGCGACGGTCGTCAGATGTTGATCGCAGTCGATACTGCGATCCAGGCTGTCGGCGTGTATTACGTCGATGGTTCGTCGGGCGAGCTATCGCTGAAGAGCGTGCGAAATATTCGTAGCGACCTGCAGATGACTGAGTACAACGGCACCGCGCCGTTTCCGCAGGATATCCGCGCGATGTTAGAACGCGGCGCGCCACGAGCGACCGGCGAGGGATCTCGAGCGAACCTGAACGATGCCAGATTTCCCTAGGGAAGTCCCGACGAGGAGCACGAAGGCGGATGGCGCTTAACCTAATCACGCAAGAAGAAGCCTCGCGCCTGCTGGGCGTGACCGCCGACGAATTGAGCGCGCTGCGCGAAGCCGGGCAAATCCACGGCTATCGCGACGGCTCGATCTGGAAATTCAAACGGCAAGATGTCGAGCAATTGGTGGAAACGCGCCGCAACGCGCCTGCCGAGAGCGATTCAGACGATTTTATCGACCTGTCGTTCGGCGAAAGTGACGACGATGCCGACGCCGTTTTGCTCAGCGAGCGCGAGTTGGGTGACGTGGGGCCGAGCACTTCCAGCACGGTGATCGGCAAGCCGGGAGACTACAATCCCGCCGAAAGCGATATCCGCCTGGTCACCGAGGTCGATCGCACCACAGGCGGTAGCGACGTTCGACTGGCACCCGCCGACGACGGCACTCCGGGCAGCGACGTGAAAGTCGTGGCCTCGGGCGACAGTAGCGTAATTCCCCTGGGCGAGGAAGCGCCCAGTGGTGAGGGTGGCAGCACGTTCGAGTTTCGCGGAACTGGCAGCGACCTGGGGCTCGGCGAAGAGGCACTATCCGACGTGCCGCTCGATTTGGGAAGCGACGTTTCGCTGGGCGAAGATTCGATCGATCTCGACGACGATTCGCTGTTTGGCGAAGCCGAGGGCGGGTCGAGCAGCCTAGGCGTTCAAGCCCCTGCCAGCGATTCGGTCATCGACCTCGATCTAGGAGGTTCCGACCTGGGGCTTCGCCCTGGTGGGCGCAGCGACGTGACGCGCAACGCTGCCGACAGCGGCATTTCACTTGCCTCTCCTGCCGATAGCGGTATTTCGCTCGAGCTACCCATCGAGTTGGCGTCGGCTGACGAGCCGTTCGAGTTGGGTGAAGATCCGATGTTGAGCCTGAGCGCGGATAGCGACTCGGCCGAAGTCGGCAGTGTATCGCTGGACGAAGAGTTCATGCTGACCCCGTTAGAGGAATCGGCCGACGCCAGTTCCGAAGACAGCGGTTCCCAGGTCATCGCGCTCGACTCGCAGGCAGATTTCGCCGATTCGCCCGGCGCGCTTCTCGAACTCGACGGAGATACTGCGTCGCCCAGCATGGATTTTGGCGGGGTCGATTTAGGGTCGGGCGCGCCGCTGGCCAGCGAAGGAGCGGCGATGGCCGCGCCCTTGGCATCGCGAGAAGCACCCTATTCGCTGCTGAACGTGATCAGCCTCGGCGGCTGCTTGTTGTTGCTGGGTATGTCCGGAATGATGGTCTACGACCTGCTACGCAATATGTGGAGTTGGAACGGGCCGACGCCGGTCACCAGCCCGTTGATGGAGCTATTGGCCAACTTGTTCTAGCGGGTTCCGAGGGCGCGCCTGCGCCGCTCGTGTGGTCCGCACCACGTTCGAAAGGAATCGAACCGATGCGCTCGGCCTTTGCCATTGCCATCGCCCTGGGCTCGATGTGCCTGCCGCTGTATACGGGCTGTCAGTGGACGCCCAAGCACCAATTGACCGCTTCCGAGGCCCAGAATCGCGCGCTGACCGAGCAATCGCGTGCCCAACTGGCGCAAATCGAAAACTACAAGGCCCAGGCCGAGCGATTGGAAAAGCAAGTTGCCGAGGCCGAGGAAGAACTAGCCCAACTCGATCGCGACCTGGGCGGCAACGGCCGGCAACTGGTCAACTATTCGCGCTCAGGCGGCGGCCTCAACCTGGCCGCGGGCCGTCTGCCCGCCTCGCTGAGCGGTCGATTGGTCGCGCTGTCCGAGCGCTATCCCGCGCTGGAATACGATGCCGAAACCGGCGTCAGTAAATTCGACACCGACGTGCTGTTCGATACCGGCCAAGCCGAGCTGCGCCCCGAGGCCAGCCGCATGCTCGCCGATTTCGCCAGCATCATCCGCTCGCACGAGGCCGATTCTCTCCGCTTCATGATCGTGGGGCACACCGACGACCAACAAATTGCCAAGCGCGAAACTCGCGACCAGTTCCCCACCAACTGGCACCTCAGTTCGGCACGCGCGCTAGCCGTGGCCGACTATCTGCGAGCACACGGCCTGGACGAACCACGCCTGGGGGTCGCCGGTTTCGGCAGCCAGCAGCCGGTGGCGCGCAACGAGACCGACGCCGGTCGGCAGCAAAACCGCCGTGTCGAGATTTTCGTGTTGGGACCCCAAACACCCCTGGTGGGCTGGGTCGATAGCACGTCGTCCCTGTACTAGCGCTCTCGCGGACATCGCGTTTGTAAACCCGGATGATTCATGAACGTCGTCGCGAGGAGTCGACGGTGTTTTACCTGCAAAAAAAACCGCGATCAGGTGCCAGGGGACTTGCCAGCGCTCTGGGGCATATTGGTGACTTCGTGAGCCAATGACGATGCCGGTTTGACGCGGCAGACGCGACGCGTTCGGTTTCGCAGCAGACGGCTCGTGAATCGTTCGGGTTCAAGTCGCCGAGACACTGGTTGTCGGGCGCCGTGCCATTCTCGAGTGGCGCGACCCTTTTGGGCTGCGAGGCGGCAGTTTTTTCCAAATCGTGAATGAGAAGATTGGGGTGCGCTGGAAATCAGATAACCGCAGACACCTTGGCCCAGGCATGTGCGGCGTCGGCCTTCCCGACACCACCAGCCGGCCCCCCAGATGTTGGCACCTAACTCAGTAGAACTGCTGCGCTGGCCAGGTTCGCAACCACAAGTCCCTCGCACAAAACGATTTGCACACCGTTCTGGGCCGGCGGCGGCAAGCCGTGTGGCTATACTTTCGCCGGGTGGCCGCGCTATAATTAGGCGTTCCTCGGGCAGTGCGCTTTGCCACGCAACCAGGGGACGAAGTGTCGATGGCCGCGCCCGTGTGCTGCCGAGGCGGTGTGGCAAGATGCCCCCATTGGCAGCCTGCCTCGGCCCGCAACGCGGGCTCAGGCGATGGTCGACCAGAGTTTTTCGGCCCCGCGGCCACGCAGCGGCGCTCCGGGAGCCCTCCTCGGAGGCCATTTCACGATCTCATGGCGCCGGGGCGCGCCGGTTGCATTTGGATTTGGCATGGCACGTCGCAAGTTGGCCACCTCCGATCAATCGCTGCCGATCCGCCTGTTGGCGGGTGTGTTCGAGTTTGCTTCGTCTTTGAAGCTGGCGGTGGTGCTGCTGTTTTCGGCGGCGTTGGTGCTGGGTAGCGCCACGTTCGTCGAATCGAAATATGGGCTGCGTGCGGTGCACTTCGGCATCTACGGCGCGTGGTGGTTCACGTTGTTAAACGTGCTGTTGGCCACCAACATTTTCTGCGCCGCGGCAATTCGCTATCCCTGGAAACGACACCAAACCGGTTTTGTCATCACGCATGTGGGCCTGTTGACCTTGATGTTCGGCACGTTGCTGTCGCGCCGCGGCGGCATCGACGCGCAGATGCCCGTCTGGGAAGACCGCCAGAACCATCGCGCATTCGAAGACAACGAACACTTCGAGTTGGCCATCGAGCGGCCTTCCAGCGCGAAGGAACCGGGCGTCGAAATTGTTTCCGTGCCGGTGGTCACCGGGCCTTTCAACTGGCGGGACTTTAACGACAAACTGTCCCCCCTTCCCTGGGGCCTGGCCCGCCGCGACCGGGGCCTGCTGTTCGACGAGCACGGCGTGCGGCTGGAATTGTTGGATTATTACAGCAACGCGCGCGAGGTCGAATCGCCTGAACTGACCCTCCGGCTGTCGAACCCGCGCCGCGACCGGATCGACGATCGCGGGCGCACGGTGCCTGGGCCCGAAAGTTTTTCGGCCATCTCGCTGCGGGTGCGTCCTCCGGCGCCGAGCGTGGCGGCGCAGCGCCCCTTTGGCATTGGCGAGCGTCAGCGAGTCGGTGGCGGCAGCGTGGCGTTCTGGCTGGCTAGCGGCGCCGAAGAGGTGGCTGCCTTCCTGGCTTCCGCGCCGGAATTGCCCATCGGCCCCCGCGGCCAGGTGGTGCTGTTCGTTCGCGGCGCGCGCCAGGTGGTCGACGTGGCGACGCACGCCGGCCAGGGCCGCTTCTCCCTGGGCGACTCCGGGCTCGAAGGGGAAATTCCCGCCTGGTACGCCACAGCGCGCATGCAGAGTGGAGCTGGCACGCTCAAATTGGCCGAGGGGGGCGATCCCGCCGGCACCGCGGGCCGGCCGGCGGTCGAGCTGTTGGTGCACGGATTGGGAGCCGCACCCGCGCGGTTGGTCCTGTTTGCCGACCTGCCGGAATACAGCGAACAGAACTATGCGTCGGGCGTGTTTGCCAGTTACTGGTTCGACCATGGTCAAAAAACCACGGCCGAACTGTTGGCCGGCGAAGGGGGCTCGCGAATCGACTTATTGGCCGGGCCTGGCGCGAAAATGTACTACCGATACTGGAATCGCCACGAGGTGCCGGCGGTCGCCGAGTTCCCGACCGATGGCACGCGGGTGCCGGCGTTCAAGATGCCGATCGGCCAGCTTTCGATGTATGTCGATTCGCTCGTCGCTAGTGACCGACCCGAGTTGCAGGTGCTGCCCGTGGATTTCGACAAGAGCTTGGGGGCGCCCGATTCGACGCGCGCGGCGCTGGTGCGGTTGACCGTGGATGGCCACCAGGAAGAATTCTGGTTGGTGGGGCCACCGGTCATGCTGGCGGATCAACCGCCTCGCTCGACTCAACGCCGCACGGTGCGTGGAACCGACCGCGCGGTTACCGTGACGCTGCCACTCGACGAGA
>CAYSXM010000241.1:0-6565 GCA_964434905.1 uncultured Pirellulales bacterium
CATGTGCAGCATATCGCCAGAAAATTCGCCCGGCGAGCGCACATCGACCAAGGGCCGCCCGCCGCGCTGGTGTTTCAGCACCTCGTCGCGAAACGCGCGGATCGACAGGTCGGGCTCGCTAGCGGTGTAAGTGGTGCGCGATGGTTGCGGTTCGGCCTCGCGCGACCAGGCCCGGCCGTCGAGCTCCCAGCGCTGGCGCCCGCCGTTCATGATCTTGCAGCGCGCGTGGCCGTAGAGCTTGAAGGTCCAGAATGCGTAGCACGCCCACCAGTTGTTCTTGTCGCCATAGAACACCACCGTGGTGTCGTTGGAAATGCCCTTGGAGCGGCACAGTTCCTCGAACCGGGGGCGGTCGATATAGTCGCGAATCAGTTGATCTTGCAGGTCGACCTGCCAATCGATTTTGACCGCGCCGGGCACATGCCCCTGGAGGTACAAAAGCACGTCCTCATCGCTTTCAACGACCCGCACTCCGGGGTCGCCAGCGTGATCGGCTACCCACTGGGTCGAAACCAACACCTCGGGCTCGGCATATTCTTTGGCCATGGGGAGCCACTCTCCATGCGTAACCCCACGGAGGGGGTCGCATCCTAATTGACAGCAACGGTAGGCAGAATTGCGATTTGGGTCTGGCGGCTATCCTAGACCCCCCCTGGCGACCTCGCAAGCCGCACGAGGGTTGGTCGGGCGTGCTAGACGCCAACCTGCAGGCACCCCAAGCTGGTCGCTGACCCAACGAAACTTGTTGCGGTGCGTGTCGCGCGGATTGCGACATGCGGGGCGGCAAGGCAGCGGCAATGATGCCGCAACGGGGCATCGTCGCAGGCGCTTCGAGTTCTTCAACCGGCTGCTATTGGCCACGGGGCGGCGGTGCGGCGGCCTGGGCTGCTTGCTGGGCCGCCTCGGCGGCATCGACTGCCTGTTCGGCCGCCAATTGCTGTTGCTTGGCAGCCTCTTCTGCCGCACGGCGCGTCAGCTCCGAACCGATGAATTCCTGGGGGGTAATCACACCATCGGCGTTCAAGTCGTACCCAAAAAAACGCTCGACTTCGATTTCCGACAGGTTGGCCGAGAACTCGGTCATGGTGATCTGGCCGTCGCCATCGGCGTCGTTATCAACAAACCAGTCGGCCAGGCCTTGGGGAAGCTGTTCGGTCGGCACATGATATCGCCGTCGGCGACGGGCCTCGGCGGCACGCGAATCGGCGTCGGCCAAAGTTTCGCCCTGGCCGGGCATCGGACCGGCTTCGACCAACACGCCAACCGGGGGGCTTCCCGTGCTTAGTCCGCTGCGGTTAGTAGCCGCAGCGCGCGCGGTGCGAACGGGCATCAGGCGCAGGGTACGACGGACACCGTAGGCTGTGACCCTGGCCGCCAACTCGTCCTCGGTTAGTTCGCCGTTTCGGTCCCGGTCGGCCAAGCGGGGATTGCCACGCATGTTGGCCCATTCGTTTTCTTGCAGCCGGCCGTCACGGTCGGTGTCGTATTGGCCCAGCAAATGCCTGGCGTACCGCGAGATTTTCCCGGGGACGACCACGTTCCCATCGACAACATCCTCGACCAGACCTTCGTCGCGAATGACAGACAGCGGCGACTGGACTGAACCGGCACGCGACGAATCGGCCGGGGCACCAGCGGCGCTGGCCAGGCCTGTCGAATCGGCAACACCGGCAGCAGTCGAGGTGGCCGCGACGGCAGTGTCGGCTTGCGGGGCCGCAGGCAGGCCAGATGCTGGTGCCACGCGGCGGGCACGATGTGCGGCTCGCGATTTGGCAGACTCGCCGACTAAACGCGTGGTCGCGACCGAAGGCTCGTCGAAATAGAGCCAGACCGCACCTGCAACCAGTAGGCAGCCGCCCAGGGCGCGTACGATGGTTCGCGTGGGGATCATAGGGTTCGAATTTAGTGGAGCGTCAACCCAGCTTCGCTGGGTGACGCGGAACGACCCCGAACCCGCAAGGGGTTTGGGGCAAACAACTTCTAGTGCAGCGGGAGTTGCCTCGGATTCGTCAAAGGACGACGGACGCTGCGCTAGTCAATCATCGGAAACCGCCAGCGCCGCACACGGGCCACGGCTATCAGGACCGACGGTGAGATTATAACTGCTTGCTAGACAACGAGGTAAGGTAATTCGGCCCGTGCCGAGCGTGGGCGAGCGTGGGTACCGGGAATGATCATGTGCCGCACTCGCGCGACCTTGCCGGGGTGAATCGTCGGCCTACGGCCGCCCGTTGGCAAGCCCCCTTTACCAATGTCAGGTTGTCGGTAAGTTGCGAGGGGGTCAGAAACCTGTTTTCGGCCGACGGCAACTAGTTGAATGCAATGCGTGTCGACCGAAAAAAGTTCCAGACCCCGACGTTGCAGTTCGCCCTGGCCCAGAGCCGTTGGGTTGACCGGCTAGGAACGTATCAATTAGCCTACATGGGTTCCCATTCGTTAGGAATCTAGCGCGGCCTGCCACCCAGCGTGCGGCCCTGGAACTTGGTTCCGAAACAATCTGACCGTCGGCATGGCGCGCAGGGCAGCCGGTCGGTCGAGCTTTCCCACCGTTCGAACAGCACACCGCCTGCGTTACTAGCTGCATCGTGGCGACCGCCCTGGGCGAAGGATCGTCCGTCGCGTCGAGCAGGGGCCGGGCAACGCGAAATACCACCGCCGCATGGCCCGGAAGCCGCGGGGGCGGAATCGTGTTCGGGCAGCTTGCCAGGCGCGTCGGACCAGCGGCTTGACCCGCGGCAGCTAGCCCCCCACCCGAGGACGACGCGCTATGGAAGCCGGAGAGATTCTGGTTGCTCGCGGGGTGCTCAAGGAGGAGCAACTGCAGCAGATTCGCGATGCGGCAGCCGATGGGGCTCGTTTGGACCAGATGGCGGTCCAAATGGGTTTGGTTCGGGAGGAAGACGCGTTGCGCGCGCTCGGCGAAGAGTTAGGCTTGGAATTGCTCGACACGACCCATCCCGAGCTCGACTTGAGCCTGTTGGAATCCTTTCCGCTGAAGCTCGTCCATCGTTACGGCTTGTTTCCGGTTCGTCGCGAGAACAGTTCGCTGATCGTGGCCACGAGCGAACCGTTCGATTTGTACGCACTCGACGAGGTGAGCACCGCAACGGGACAAACGGTGAAGCCGGTGCTGGCCTCGAGCTTGGAAATTGCCAAGCTGATCAAGGCGCACTTGGGGGTGGCCGCCGAAACGATCGACGGATTGATGGCGGCGCGCCTGGAAGAGGGGGGCTCGCAAGTCGAGATCCTGGAAGAACTGGAGCTCGACGGCAGCGAGGCTTCCGAGGCAGCCCAGGAAGCCTCGGTCGTGCGGTTGGTGAACGAGATCTTGGTCGAGGCAATCGAGGCGCGGGCCAGCGATATCCACCTCGAGGCGCAGGCCAAGGGATTGCGCGTGCGGTATCGCCTCGACGGCATTTTGCAAACGCAGCCTACGCCACCCGAGATCAACCGGTTCCAGGCGGCGATCGTCAGTCGGCTGAAAATCATGGCTCGGCTAAACATCGCCGAGAAACGTTTGCCGCAAGACGGACGGATCAAGCTGAAGGTGGCGGGGCGGGAAGTCGACTTGCGGGTGTCGATCATTCCGATGTTGCACGGCGAAGGCATCGTCATGCGCGTGCTCGACAAGGACCGGATGAATTTTTCATTGCCGGGCGTGGGGATGCACGGCCAGGTGTACGAGCGGTTTCGCGAGTTGATCGAATTGCCTCACGGCATCGTGCTGGTCACGGGTCCCACGGGATCGGGAAAAACCACGACGCTCTATGCCGCGCTGGCGGAAATTCAAAGCGACGAAATCAAGATTGTGACCACCGAGGACCCGGTCGAGTATCAATTGGCCGGCATCAACCAGATTCAGGTGCAAGCCAAGATTGGCTTGACCTTCGCGGCGTCGCTGCGTGGCATTCTGCGGCACGACCCCGACGTGGTGCTGGTCGGGGAAATTCGCGACCTGGAAACCGCCGAAAACGCGGTCCAGGCCTCGCTCACGGGCCACCTGGTGTTTAGTACCCTACACACCAACGACGCCGCCGGAGCGTTTATGCGATTATGTGACATGGGGGTCGAACCCTTTCTGGTGGCCAGCACGGTGGAAGGGGTGATGGCCCAGCGCCTGGTGCGCACGCTGTGCCGCCATTGCCGCGCGCCGTGGCGACCCCAACGCGACGACGTGCCAGCCGACTTTCCCTTCGAACTGGCGCACAGTGGCGAACCATTGTTTCGCGCGGCAGGCTGCCGCGAATGCCGGGGGACGGGGTATCGCGGGCGAGCTGGGTTGTTCGAGCTGTTGGTGGCCAATGACGAAATTCGCCAACTGGCGAACGAACGAACCAGTTCGCAGCGCATCAAGCGGGCGGCAATTGCAGCGGGCATGGAAACGCTGCGACAAGATGGCTGGCGCAACGTGCTGGCCGGAACCACCACGTTGGAAGAGGTCACCCGCGTGACCAAGGCCGACTAGCGAGCGCTGCCACCATGCCTTCTTTTGCCTATACCGCGCGAAAATCGACCGGCGAAGAAATTCAAGGCGCCGTGACCGCGGCCAGCCAGCGCGAGGCCGTGGTGCTACTGCGCGAGCGGTCGTTGTTTATCGTGCGCATGGCGCCGGGCGAAGCACCCACGCCGGCTTGGCGCCGCCAGAAACGCATTAAGAGCCAATTGTTGGCGATTACTCTGTCGCAACTGGCCGACTTGTTGCAAAGCGGGGTGCCCTTGCTGCGCGCACTCGATGTGCTCGCTAAACAGTCTTCCCATGCCACGCTGGGCGAGGTCATGCAGGATGTCCGCCAGCAGGTTTCAGAAGGGTCGACGCTCGACGCGGCGCTCGCCCGGCACCCCCAGGTTTTCAATGAATTGACCGTGAGCATGGTTCGCGCGGGAGGTGAAGGGGGCTTCTTAGAGGATGTGCTCAAGCGCACCGCCGATTTCATCGAACAGCAAGAAGACCTCAAAAGCCGCGTGGTGGGGGCCGCCACGTATCCCATCATCCTGGCGATTGCCGGGTTTACCGCCGTGACCATCCTGGTGGTATTCTTCGTGCCCAAATTTGCTGAACTGTTTGGCCGGCTGAAGGAACGGGGCGAGTTACCCGGTGTGACCACGGCGCTGTTGGCCACGAGCAGTTTCCTAGGTAATTACGGGGTCTGGGTGGTGGCCGTGTTGGCGGCTGCCGGATGGCAGGTCCGCCGCTGGATGCGTACCCCTGCGGGTGGGCTGGTGATCGATCGTTGGAAGTTGCGGATACCGGTGATCGGGCCCGTGTATGTCAGCCTGGCGGTATCGCGTTTCTGCCGCGTGCTGGGCACGCTGTTGAAGAATGGAGTACCGATCTTGCGATCGTTGGAGATATCCAGCTCTTCAACCGGCAACCAGGTGCTGGCCGAAGCGATTCAATCGGCGTCGCGAAATATTTCCGCAGGCCAGTCGTTGGCCGCACCCTTGGGCAGCAGCGGGTTGTTCCCGCAATCGGTGGTGGAAATGATCAGCGTGGCTGAGGAATCGAACAGTTTGGAACGCGTGCTGGTCGACATTGCCGACGGCATCGACCGCCGCACGCAACGACAGCTTGACCTGATGGTGCGACTGCTCGAACCGTTGATGTTGATGATCATGGCCGCCGTGATCTTGGTGGTGGTGATCGCGCTGTTATTACCTGTATTTCAAATGAGCGCTGCGCTGGACTGACGTACCCTGATGCACGCCACCAGGCACCGCGGGCGCGCGGTCGGCTGGCTGGCGAGCGGGGTGCGTTCGGTCCCTAGAAACGTCTATCGAAAGGGATGATCCATGGCTCGAACCTCACGCACTTCGTCTGCACGCCGCGGCTTCACGTTGATGGAACTCTTGCTGGTCATGGCCATCTTGGTGATCTTGCTGGGCCTGGTCGCTCCACGCTTCTTGAACACCCAGAAAAAGGCCAATATCGGCGCCGCCAAAAGCCAGATCGGACTGTTCAAGTCGCCCCTGGAGACCTTCGCCATGGACCTGGGCGGTTATCCGAGCACCGAACAAGGCTTGGCCGCGCTGGTCGAGCAAGCCGGCGAGGGCGAAGAAGACAAACGCTGGAACGGACCCTACCTGGATGAGCTGCCCAAGGATCCCTGGGGGCACGACTATCAGTACGAGTACCCAGCTACCAGGTCGAAACGCGACTTCCCCGAAATCTGGTCCTATGGTCCCGATGGCGAGGATGGAACCGAGGACGACATCGTCAATTGGACCACCGAGGAAGACGCGGAAAACGCCAACTCGGACGCCTCGCCGTGACGACCAGGGCGCGCCGCGCGACACGCCCAGGCTTCACCCTGATGGAGCTATTGTTGGTGCTAGCGGTGCTCGGCCTGATGGCCGGCCTGTCGTGGCCAGCGCTCGCCAGATCGCTGGGCCAAAGTCGATTGCGCCACGGTGCACGCGAAGTCGCCGTGGGGCTGGCACAGTGCCGGTTGCGCGCCTTGCAGCATGGCCGGCCGTGGTGTTTCCAAAGGTAAGCTGGCCTGAACCGCTGGCGTTTGGGTCCTGATACGCGGACGCGGGTGGAGGATGTACCCTACGAAGCGAACTT